>CAMQTN010000035.1 GCA_947037115.1 uncultured Lachnospiraceae bacterium | reverse complement strand
ATCTACACTCTAGCTTCGTCGGCAGCGTCAGATGTGTATAAGAGACAGATATATCAGTCGGTTATCGGACAGCATATTCTATAAAAGGAGGAAAAAGAATGAAAAAGAAAGTATTGGCTACTTTGTTGACAGCAGCGATGCTGGCTACAACACTGGTTGGCTGTGGCGGCGGCGCAGCTGAGGGCGGCACGCCTCCGGCAGACGACGGTGCAGCAGAGGCTCCGGCAGACGGCGGTGACGGCGCAGCGGCAGAGGAAGGTGAGGCTCCCGCTGACGGGGCGGCAGCAGAGGAGGAGATCCCTACATCTACCTTCGGCGATCCTAACGGTACCCACATGGAGATGTGGACATTCGTTGAACTGCACGGCCAGCATTATGGAAATATGGTTGAGAAATGGAATGAGCAGAATCCCGATAGGACCATCGAGATTACCTGTACTACATATCCTTACGCAGACATGCATACAAAGCTTTTAACTTCCCTCAATGCAGGTACAGGCGCGCCTGATATCTGTGACGTGGAGATCGGTCAGTTCCCCAACGTGGTAGCAGGTCTTGACACTTGGCTTGTTCCCCAGAACGACACAGCGGCTCCTTATCTGGACACCATGGTTCAGGCCAGAATGGATGTCTACTCCGGAACCGACGGAAACTACTATGGTATTCCTTACCATGTAGGCGCTACCGTAATGTACTATAACGTAGCAGCAATGGCAGAGGCTATGGGCATTTCTCAGGATGATGTGATCGCTAAGGTTGACGCAGTTACAACTTGGGATGATTACGTAGCGCTTGGTCAGGAGTATGTGGATGCCATCGCAACAGATGGCAAGTATTGGACTTCTGTTGATACGGCAGGCTGTGACTGGCAGTGGATCGCTATGGCTGAGTACGGTGAGGACTGGACCGGCGGTATGGGCGGCACGGCAAACGTACAGCTTGAGTCTGTTAAGAAGATGTGCACCATGGAGCAGGAGTGGGTTAACAACGGCCTTGCAATGGTATCCCCTGACGGACACGTTGACTTAGAGGCAGGCTTCCAGAACATTCTGGATCACAACATCGTTTCCTTCCCGAAGGCGATGTGGTACATGAGCCGTTTCACTAACTATATGCCTGAGGAGAAGGGCAACTGGTACATCGCTAAGTGTCCTGTATTCGAGGCAGGCCAGAAGTGTTCCGTAGGTATCGGCGGTACCGGTACGGTTGTAACACAGCAGGCAGGCGACAAGGATCTGGCTTCCGAGTTCCTCTGCTGGGCTAAGATGTCCGAGGAAGGTGAGCAGCTGATCTGGGATAACCTTGGTTTCGATGTATGTAACACGGTTCTTTGGAATGACGACGCATTCGCACATGACGACAATAACCAGTACAACCAGTTCTTTATCAACTATCCTTACGATGTACTCTACAGCATCAAGGATGATATCGGAACGGTTTACACCACTACCATCAGCCCGACCATCAACGAGCAGATGTGTAACGTGACCCTGAATGACATCCTCGAGAATGGCGTGGATGTAGAGGAAGCGCTGCAGGCAGCTCAGGATGTAGTTGATCTCGAGCAGTAGGATATAAATGAATAGAGGGGATTGTGAAAAATCCCCTCTATGTTTATATTCAAATTGAAGCTGCGTCAGCGGCGCTTGTGATTGAGCCTGCTTGTGATCGAGCCCGCTCAATCGGGTAAACAAAAACTATCGGGGTTATTTGGTAAGGAGTGTGTGCGTATGAATAAATTTAAAAAATTTTTCTATTCACAGAAGGCGGCGCCATATGTATTTGTGCTTCCTTTTATTTTAAGTTTTCTTTTATTCTGGATTTATCCGCTCTGTAGTACGATTACCATGAGCTTTCAGGATATCACTCCCACAGGCACGGAGTGGGTGGGAGTGAGCAATTTCCAAAAGCTCCTCAAGGATACCGTATTCCACACAGCGATCAAAAACAGTTTTCAATATATGATTCTGACACTGGTTCTGCTGATTCCGTTCCCGATGCTCTGGGCGGTGCTGATGGATTCCAGACTGGTGAAAGCGAAAGGCTTCTGGAAGGCCTGCATGTATGTGCCGGCGCTGACATCCGTAGTTATTTCCGGTACGCTGTTCCGACTGATGTTCTCCGAGTATACCACCGGCCAGATGAACGTGATCACGGCTGCTCTCGGACTTGGTACTTTTAAATGGCTGAAGGTAAAAGCCACCGGTCTCGGCGCGCTCCTGCTGGTAGCATGCTGGAGATGGACCGGCGTAAATATGCTCTACTTTATTTCCGGATTAAAGGCGATTGATACGGCCATGTATGAGGCGGCGGATATTGACGGCGCGACTGCATGGCAGAAATTCAGATATGTTACCATTCCTCTTTTGAAACCAACTACCGTTTACGTGCTGACGATCAGTGTGTACGCAGGTCTGGCAATGTTCATGGAATCCTACATGTTGTGGGCAGGTCCCGATTCACCGAACAACATCGGTCTGACCATCGTGGGATATCTGTACAAGCGCGGTATCACCAAGAACCAGCTTGGATACGGCAGTGCAGTAGGTATCGTCCTGCTTGTGATCGCGCTGGCTATCAATATCGTACAGCTTGTTGTAAATGGAACTTTAGGGAAGGAGGAAGACTAATATGGCAGAAACAACTTCTGTAAAAGGCGAAGAAACCATGGGAATGAGAGCCAAGAGAAACACTTTAACCGTATTCGCTACGGCATTGTTTGCGATTCTTTCTTTCCTTATCATATATCCGTTGTTTGCCGGACTGCTGGCGTCCTTCCGGCCCGGCACCGAGCTGATCCGCCGGGGCCTGAGCGTGAATCTGGATTTCAGTACCATGACGATGGCGAACTATAAATATTTGTTTGGCAACAACGTAGATGGTCACAGATACTTTATGTGGTACAAGAACAGTCTGGTACTGATGTTTGTTACAGTATTCCTGACACTGCTTGTATGTTACATCGTGGCCTACGGTCTGACCATGTACAATTACAGACTTAAGAATTTCCTGTTCTTCCTTGTGATAGCAACCATGATGGTTCCCTTTGAGATCCTGATTCTCCCGCTCTACAAGGAGATGATTAACCTGAAGCTGGTTGATACTATCTGGGGCGTTATGCTGCCGGGTATCTGCGGCGCATCCACGATCTTCTTCTTCAGGCAGTATATGTCGGGGCTGCCGAAGGATCTTCTGGACGCTGGACGTATCGACGGCGCTACCGAATACGGTATCTGCTTTAAGATTATGATGCCGATCACGAAACCTGCGTTTGCGGCTATGGCGATTCTGTGTGCCATGGGTTCATGGAACAACGTGCTCTGGCCGATGCTTGTATACAGGAGTGCGGATAAGTTTACGCTTCCGATTGGTTTGAATACCCTGCTCACACCGTATGGCAATAACTACGATGTGCTGATTGCCGGTTCCATGTTTGGTATCCTTCCGGTGTTCGTTATCTTCCTCTGCTTCCAGAGGTACTTTATCGAGGGTATGACAGCCGGAGCGGTCAAAGGTTAAGACCACTTAATTTCGGGCATACACTCCAAGAGTGCCAGAGGCTGCTGCGAGGCCGGTTTTCCGGCTATAGCAGCGGCCTCTTTTGTGTACGCAGGCAATGAACAGTGCGCGGGATGGAGCATAAGCGGAACCGGGCTGCACTGTCAGATGAGCGGCGCTGCGAATATACAGGATGGGGACGGGCATGGGAACGATATTTGATCATCTGATCGACCGGGTAAAGAGTGAGAAAAATGTGGATTATCTGACCGGAATGGTCAACAGAAGAGGTCTGCACGAGATCTGGGATACACTGCCGGACGGGGCGTGCGTTCATTGCCTCTATATGGATATCGATAATTTTAAGCTGGTCAACGACGTGTACAGCCACGCCAGGGGCGACGAGCTGCTTATTTTTGTGAGCGGACTTCTCCAGGATGTGTTTCCGGGTCAGCTTGTGGTGCGGCTGGGCGGCGACGAGTTTGTGGTGCTCTGTGATGCCGGCGTGTGCGGAGAGGTGACGGCAGAGAAACTTGCACTGCTGCAGCATAGACTGCGGGAAGGGTTTGACGAATCTTTGCGGGAGGTTCTTTCTTTCAGCATCGGTCTTGTCCGCAGCCGGCATGTTTCAGAAAACCTGTCTGTGATTCTGGATCAGGGCGATGAGGCGATGTACTACGTCAAGAGAAATGGAAAGGGAAGTTATGTAAACTATGAGATCATACGGGAAGCGCTTGCCGAACAGAAGGCGATGAAGGACAGAACCCTCACCGCTTTTCAGGAGGAGGAGTTTGAACTTCGCTTCCAGCCCATGATTTATCTGCAAAATTCGGATGTGTACGCCGCAAAAGCTGTTCTGTACTGGCATTTTCCCGGAAAGGGCGTTCTGGAGGAGGAAACTTTCGTCCCTGTGCTGGAACAGTACGGCGTGATTGCCAGACTGGATAAGATGGTTTTTGAGCAGGTCTGCCGGTGGAAAAAACGTTGGCAGAATACGGTCTTTGATACACTCCAGATTTATGTCCGCGTCTCCGCCAGATTTATCTTACAGACCGACGGGGTGAAGCATATCAGGGAGTGTCTGGAAAAATATCAGGTCAGGGCGGAGGAGATCAAGCTCTGTATAGAGGAGGAGAGTTTCCTCGGGCGCAGTGAGAAAATTGTCTGCGCCGTTGAGACGCTGTCCAGGATGGGGTTTGAGATCGCCATTGAAAACTTTGGTTCCGCCTCTTCCCTCAAGGTGCTGCAGCATGTTCCGGCGGATATTCTGAAACTGGACCCGCGGCTTCTGCATTCCGAGAAGGGGAATGACAGGCGGGCTCTTTTACTGCTCCGCAATGTGATCGGGCTGGGACGCGACCTGCGTTTCATGATTGCGGCGCAGGGAATCGAAAATTCCACACAGGCCGGAGCGCTGGCTAATTTCGGGGCTCAGCTTGGGGTCGGAGATTTCTATGGGAAACCACAGCCGCCGGAAATTTTCTTCAGGACGTATTATGACCGCTATTTTTTTGTCAGCAACCGGATACCTACGGTTTATTCTTTCGAGCGGCATCTGCTTGACAGAGACGGGAAAAATCAGGGGCAGATTTTGGGAGAGGGCATTACCTATGATACAGGCGTAGTGAAAGGGCAGATGGCATTGTCCTTCCCCGGAGGCAAGGTAAAAGAAAATACGGTCAGTCTGCCGAAATCTGTTATGTACAGCGAGAGCTATACGATCTGCCTGTGGATCAACACGGCGGAGATTCAGGCCTGGACAAGTGTAGTTTACATAACATTCATGGACGGGTTTCTGAGTATTGTGCCCTCGGATGGAATCGGAAGCTGTGTCTTTCGCATGAAGGATGACAGAGAATTAAACGAGTGGTTTGATCTTTTCGGGCGGCAGGCAGTACCCGGTGAATGGGCCTACATGTGTGTCTCTTACGACGTGATTACGGGATTGGCCAGGCTTTATTTTAACGGTCTGCTGATCGGCAGCAAAGACCGGGCGCCAAATTTGAAAGTGCCGGACCGGGTGATCATAGGAGGGGATGAGTACCAGAAATCTTACCATGGCAAAGTGGCAGGATTGGAAATCTATCACTGTGTGCTGCCGGAGGAAGAGATTGAGAGAAAGTTTAAAGTGTATCAGAGTGATCCTACCTTTCTCGGGACGAAGGGCAGGAAATAAGGAAGAAGAGAAGGACAGAAAAATAAAACTCTCCCTAAAAGGGAGAGTTTTTGCGCGTATGCTGTATATCACAGCTATTCTGGGCGGCAAAGCTTACCTTGCAGACTGGTAGATGGAAATAAAATCTTCTGTGGAGAGCTTTCTGGCGGAACCGATGTTTTCCCCGTATGCGTCAGTAATGCTCTCTGCCATCTTTTCAATCTCCTCGTCTGTGGGGGAGATGCCAAGCTCCGAGAGGGTGACAGGCATGCCGATGCTGCGGAAGAAATCTTCCGTGGCGCTGATACCGGCCAGAGCGGTTTCCTCGTCAGAGGCCTTTGCGGTTATGCCCATCACGTGGGTTGCATAGCGCACAAAGCGGGGCAGACAGCTTTTGCAGACATATCTTGCCCAGCTTCCCCAGATGGCCGCAAGTCCTGCGCCGTGGGTCACATCGAACATGCCGCCCAGCTCATGTTCCAGCTTGTGGGACACAAAATCATCGCCCGAATTGCCGCAGCCGGTGAGCCCGTTGTGGGAGAGACTGCCCGCCCACATGACTTCCGCCCGGGCGTCATAGTTGTCGGGATCTTCGTGCAGGATCCGCGCATTTTTCATGACGGTTTTTAAAAGGCCTTCCGCGATGGCGTCCGTGAGTTCCATCTTTGCGCCGTTTGTAAAGTAGCGTTCCATGGTGTGCATCATGATATCCGTACATCCCGACTGCGTCTGGTAGTCCGGCAGGGTTTGCGTCAGCACAGGATTCATGAGTGCAAATTTCGGACAGGCAGACGCGCTGTTGCAGGATCTCTTTTCCCCGGTCTTTTTATTGGTAATCACGCAGGATTTGGAGGTCTCGCTCCCGGCGGCAGCTATGGTGACGATGCAGCCTACGGGAAGGCAGACGGCCGGTTTTCTGGTGTGCTTAAACAGCTCCCACACGTCGCGGTCAGGCTCTGCAAGACCGTATCCTATGGCTTTAGCGGTGTCAATGGCACTGCCGCCGCCGATGGCGAGAAGAAAGTCGGTCCCGGTTGCTTTTCCGATACGAATCCCCTCATACACCTTTTCCAGATGAGGATTGGGCACAACGCCGGCAAGTTCCGTATAGTCGATGCCCTCCGTATCGAGGGAGGATTTCACCCGGTCAAGCAGACCGGAACGCACGGCGCTCTTCCCGCCGTATACGATCAGAACCTGAGAGGCTCCGTACTCCCTGATGAGTTTTCCGACTCCGGTTTCCGCATCTTTACCAAATACAATGCGGGTGGGACAAAAAAATTCAAAATTGTTAACCATGGGAAATTCCTTTCCGGTTTTTTCCTGAAACGACGTATTTCGGATTAATAGTTTTCTGCGTGTATTTCGAAATAGCTCTGCGGGTGATTACAGGTCGGGCAAATCTCAGGCGCCTTGGTTCCTACGACGATATGCCCGCAGTTGCGGCACTCCCAAACCTTAACTTCACTCTTTTCAAATACGGTTGCCGTCTCCACGTTCTTTAACAGGGCGCGGTATCTCTCCTCGTGGTGCTTTTCAATCTCGGCTACAAGCCGGAACCTTGCAGCGAGCTCAGGGAAACCTTCCTCCTCCGCTGTTTTGGCAAAACCGGCATACATGTCCGTCCATTCAAAATTTTCACCGTCAGCGGCTGAAACAAGATTTTCCGCCGTATCGCCAAGGCCGTTTAACTCCTTAAACCACAGCTTCGCATGTTCTTTTTCATTTTCAGCCGTCTTCAAAAACAGGGCTGCAATCTGTTCGTAGCCTTGCTTTTTTGCAACCGAAGCAAAGTAGGTGTACTTATTCCTTGCCTCCGATTCACCGGAAAATGCCGTCCTCAGGTTCTGTTCCGTCTGTGTTCCTGCATACTTTGATGTTCCCATTTTCTCTTCCTCCTTAAAATGATGATATTATAATGATTCCCCAGCATGTGGAATATTAGTATATTCTGCAATTTCTTTATTGATTGTGCAAAGATCGTCCACAGACAGGCCATGGATATCTGTGTTGCCTGTGATTCTTGCAAAAGTTCTTAACTCCTGTGCGCAGCAGGTAAGATAATTCTCTACCCGCTTTGCGGCAGCGTCAATATGTAACCTTTCGCGCAGCTTTTCGTCCTGTGTAGCCACACCCACCGGGCACATACCTGTCCCACAGATACGGTACTGCTGGCAGGCTGCCGCTACCATGGCGGCGGAGGCAATAGCCACGGCGTCCGCACCCATAGCGATTGCTTTGGCAAAATCGGAGGATACCCGAAGGCCTCCCGTGATAACCAGATCGATATCCGAATGGACAGAATCGAGATACTTTCTTGCACGGCTGAGGGCAAAGATGGTGGGAACGCTGGTGGAATCCCTGATCAGGGCGGGAGATGCGCCTGTGGCTCCGCCCCGGCCGTCTATGGTAATGAAATCAGGCTCCGCATGGACGCAGAATTCCAGATCTTTCTCAATCCGTCCGGCAGCAATTTTGATACCGATCGGTCTTCCTTCACTGCGTTCCCGCAGATCGTTTACCAGATTCTTCAGGTCATCCGCGCTGTTGATCCCGGGGAATCTGGAGGGGCTGATCACATCCTCCCCAAGCGGTTTATTGCGGATTTTCGCAATTTCAGGAGTCACCTTGCCGCCCGGCAGGTGTCCGCCCATACCTGGTTTTGTCCCCTGTCCGATTTTGATTTCAATGGCGTCGGAAGTCTTCAGGTTCTCGTCGGTGACACTGTACAGATTCGGCACATATTCAAAAATATACTTACAGGCGGCTTCCTTTTCTTCCGGCAGAATGCCGCCCTCGCCGCTGCACATGGCAGTACCGGCCGCCGCGCTCCCTTTTGCCAGCGCGATTTTAGTCTCTCTGGAGAGGGCGCCGAAAGACATATGCGAGATGTAGACAGGCATATCAAGCTCCATCGGTTTTTTCGCGCGCTTTCCGATAACGGTTTTCAGGGACACGTCCGCATGTTCATCCAGCGGCATCGGGTTTAACTGCGCCCCGAGCACAAGAACATCGTCCCAGCCGGGCATGTCCATCTGGGTGCCCATTGCCTCAATGGCCGGTTTCCCGCTTACGGCCATTTCATGTATTTCCTTCATATAGCGGTAATTGCCGTCTGTCTTTCGCGTCTCTTTCGGATAATGCAAATCCAGTCCCTCTGCGTTTACAGGGGAGAGCTCCTTCTCAGGTACAGCCGGGGCTGATACGCTTTCAGACGGTTCAGACTGCACCGGTTCCAATTTCTCCGGCGGCTGCTTGCAGACAGGGCACGCAGTCAGTTCAGAAAAGGGTTTGCCTTCCTTTTCTTCATCGTACTCGTATCCGCAGATACTGCATTTGTAGATCATGGTAGTTCCTCCTTTTTCTTTGGCATTGTAAAATTATACCATATTTCTTCCCTGTTTTTAAAGCATATCAGGAAAAGTTCCTGATTTTAATCCTGACACACATGTGAGGACGGAAAACTTCTTGCAGGCGGCCGAAGAAGAGAGTATTCTGGAACTGTAAATGAAAGACAGCGGGTCGGATAAGCAGTATGGGATGATACGTGTAATTCTGAAGAGACGGGGGAAAGGGAAATGGAGGAAAATACGCGATGGAGAGGGTGGAAAAAGGCGCTTGGCCTGACTGCGTGCGTGATGGGTGCGGTATCGCTTTGCGTGTTCGGGGCGGCGGCGCTGCGCCTGTTTGTCATGGGAGCGGAGAAGGGAGATAAGGGCGGCACACTGTGCATTGAGGTCGTGGACGAGTGGCCGCCGGAAAGTGAGCTGGAGACTACAATCCTGGAAGAAGAGCGGGAAGCATTGGAGGAAAGCGACAACCTTTTTGTGGAAATCACGAATATGGTTGACTCTGATACGGATGATGTGTGGCTGTTACAGCAGGACGGGAAGATCAGGAAAGTGGAAGGTACCGCAATGCATATCAATACGGTGAAGTTTTTCGTGCCGGAGGGCAGTTCCCTGTGTTTTGGCGAGCCGAATTTTTCTACGGAGCTGTTTGCCGAGGGGGAATGGGAAGAGCGGCAGGCGCTGGAGGAGGATGACCTGATCGGAGACGACTGTGAGGAGTTTAACGGCGGGATTGACGTCACCAGGCAACTGGTGGCTTCAGGTTATCTGGATCAGGAGATCACGAGACTTCTGGACAGATATCCGCAGGTCGATCCCCATGACCGGGAGTATGAGCTACGGCTTGTGGATGCGGGCACCACGTTCAGACAGGAGGATGAGACGAGCTGGTGGGATGTGGATTACGCCATGTACACGCGGGCGGATAACGGCGAGGAGATCAGACTCGTCTACATTGACATTACGAGAGTCACATTATCTGACGGGGAGGAAGTAAGCTGGCATGATGCGAGCTACAGGATCGATGTTGCGGTGGAAAACCTCTGGCAGCTCATAGAGGATCCCGCTGAGGATAAGGGGGAAGTCTGGCTTCAGCAGATCAGGGGAGATTCTTTCGCAGATGAGGATTCGATCAGACAGTTTGTGTCGGAGCAGGGAGCGGGGATAGTCCTGCCGCCGGGCGTGTACGATGACCGGATCGAATGGGACTGTGACAGGGTGGAAACCTTTTACTATGACTATCTGGTCTTTCAGGGAGAGACTGCGGATTATGCGGTGGCTCTGGCAGTACCGCTCATGGAAAAGCAGGAGGAGGGTTATTATCTGGCAAGCCGTATCCGCAGGGAGGCGGTCGACAGGACGGCCTGTCAGAACACACTCGGGGCGATGATGCAGACGTTCCGGGGCGTGCCCTATCTGCATGTGGTCAGGGAGGGAGAATCCCTTTCTGAGATCGCAGAGAAATACTGCGGCACGCAGGATGCCGCGGCAGAGATCAGGCTGTATGATGAGGCGGCGGGAAAGACGGCGCCGCTAAACACAGAAAGGATCAGTCCGGGGCAGAAGGTGGCGCTGCCCAGAATCATCAGATATGACGCGCGAAGAGATGCAGAGCGTTAGGGACAGTCGCCGGATCATGAGATTTCTGGTTAGATTTTGCTTTATAATTGTTTCGTTCATGATTGAGTGCTATAATAATACAGTAAAATCTGTCCGAATATCATAAGTATGGGACGAAAGTCAGGCGGATGCTTTGTCATTGCGCATATGTAATAGAAATGGCGGTAATCATGTTCTCAAAAAAGCACAGCAAAAATCTATGCCTTTTTTATATATTGGTTTTGCTCCTCTGGGGTATTTTCCCGTGCGCATTTTCTGTGTCCGAGATGGGGGAGATTGTCTGCCGTGCGGAAGAAAATTATGTAAACCATCAAGCGGATGCCATTTCCTCTGTCACAAAACATATTCCTGCTGAAAAATACCTGGCGGCGCGGGATTTTGGCACGCAGGAGACCATGTCCACAGCCAGAGGCCGGAGTATAAGACTTGCCTCCCGCTCTGCCAGGCATATCGCTGTCGATCTTTTCATGGATGTGCAGCGACCGGATACACATTCTGCCTTTCGGTATTTTCTGCGGCATGAGACTGTCTCGCACTGTCTCTGCGGTATCATTATTACTAACTATATTCATCGACAGGACGGAAAAAAATCCTGATCTTTTTTCACGCAAAAACAAATAAAATAGTTCTGAAATGTGAAAAAGGAGATTACATAGATATGAATATAGGGATTTTATTATTGATTATAGTCGGCGGCGCCGCAGGCGGGCTGTCGACTCTGTACCTGCTTGTTGCTTTTTCAGGTACGCTGGGGTATAAGATATACAGAAAAGTGAAGTATGGAATGTCGCTTTATGACTGAAACACGCAGAGGCCTGTCACAAACGTGGCAGGCTTCCTTATATGTGTTTTCGGCTCATGCCCGTACATAAAATTCGTCCAGTATTTTTGCTAAAATCTCCGGGTTTTCTTCGTTTACAACATGCCCGGTATTTTCGATCACTTTTTCTCTGGCATTTTCTATATTCTCTGCCAAATAGTGAGCTGATTTTATGTTTGCGCTATCTTTTTGACCACAAATGACCAGAGAGGGGCATTTAATATTTTGCACGCTATTACGGAAATCCAAATTTTTCATGGAGTTCCCTAAAATAAAAGTATCTCTCTTATTAAATGCCATATTTTCAAAAATGGATTTTGGTAAAAATCTGAAAATTATTGTTTGAATACCAAACATTACTTTTGGAACTTTATGCGGTGTACCAATCAGAACCAATGATTTTACCTGATCAGGAAAGTCCAGGGCATAGTTGAGCGCCAGTATGCCGCCTAACGAAATACCGCATAAATGAATTTGCCCGTCGATCTTGCCGCAATATTCTGTAAAGGAAGAATATAAATGAAAATAGGTTGCGTCTTTTCCGTTGAGAATGGAAGATAAATCCGGACATAATATATCGGCACTGTGTTCCATATATCTAATTGTTTCGTTCCAGCTGTCTGCCTTATGACCTGAACCGTGAATGAAAATTTTTTTCATGATCAATCTCCGTTTTCGTTTTGTAAACAATCAGCAACAGGTCTATTATATCATGAATCAGAGATTCATGATAGCCATTCGCCGTTCGTCGAATATGCAAGCATAATCTCCTCATATTGACGTATACCTGCAATTCGGGTATAATAGAGCTATAATTAAAACGTTTGCAGATAAAGAAACAGAAAAAATATACAGTCAACGATTCTCAAAGAAATTACCGCAATCAATACAGGATATGTTTTCAGGCAGATGGAAATAATTTTTATAATGTTGAAATTGTAGATTATCATTAAACAGGAGGATTATATGGATTTTATTGAGGTTCCCAAAATGAGTGAAATATTATTAGAAGAATTTATGATACCGTTTGGATTATCTGCATATCGTCTGGCGCAGGAGATTCATGTGCCAGTATCAAGAATACAGGATATTTTACATGACAGGAGGAAAATAACAGCAGATACTTCTATTAGACTTGCCAAATTTTTTGGTGTATCTGATCGATATTTCCTTGATATACAAAATGATATAGACATAAGAAATACAAAAATAATGTTATCGGATGAGATTAAAAGTATTTCTGTATGTCAGTATGTGTAGAGTGGATCGTGTAATATTCTTGCAATTGATATGAAAGTATAAGCAGGAAATGAGAAAAAACTTGATTCATAGATAGTGTTTAGGTACCTAAAATTAAAGAAGTATACACTACTTTACAACTGCGGCAAATCAAAGGAATGCGTAATATTTACGCACATGATTATGATATTATTGACAATGACATTATATGGGAAACTATCACAGAAGAAATTCCCGAACTTAAGGAAAAGATACAGGCAATTTTTCAGATATTATGAGACTTCAGACCTCTAAGAAAACTGCGGAAGAAGGGACTTGAACCCTCACGTCGTTTCCAACACTAGATCCTTAGTCTAGCCTGTCTGCCAATTCCAGCACTTCCGCATACGTTCACAACGCAAGTAATATAATACTGTCTCAAGAGAAAAAAGTCAATAGCTTTTGACAAAATTATTCAAGAATCTTTTCAAATCTTTTCAAAGAGAAGAGCGGCAGGTTACCAAGCCGCTCTTTCTATTCTCAAATCCTGACTTAAAAATGTACTTCTGTTCCGAACAGAGCCCCTTCCGCGATTTTTTTGTCGTCACCTTTCAGTTCGTCCATGTACTTGATATAATCGCATACGTATACATACACGGTATCTGTGTTTCGACCATAAACAGAGTAGACTTCGGCGTTTTCGCCCTGACTCTCCAGGCGTTTTCCGTCTGCATCGCAGATTACCACAACATAGTCGTATACAGGGACGCCTTCCGGGAGAAGAAGGCTGGCTTTGATCTCAAAGTCTGTTCTTTCCACGGAGCCAATGCCGACGCCGTCTTTGTTTGTCTTATTAACTTCTACAACCTGCGCCCCTTCTTTGTTCATGGCGATGTCGATGGCAAAGTTCCAGGTGCCCTTATAGTGCTTTCTGATCGGCTCCTGTATCGTCACTTCATTGCCGTCCGGGTCTGTGAGCGGCACATCCTCATATTGCAGCAAATCGGCATAGATATCCGAAATCTCAAGGTAATAAGTGAACTGCTCGGGAAGCCGTGATACGCTGCCCTCCCGGCCCGGTTCGGCATTGTCCTGCGCCGTGGAGGGGTCTGCGGCATGGCCGCTGGCCGCCAGGTCTTCGTCCAGAGGAACCCGTATGATGCCGGTAAAAGTATGCTCATCCACAAACTCACCTTCTATATAATAGGGCGTGGGATAGCCCGATTCGGATGGACGGTCCGCTTTGGTGAGTCCCGGCACATTGTAGTAAGTGTCGGTTACCAGATACAATATATCATAATCCAGAATGTAACCGTCCATATTTTTCGTCTTGATAAAATCAGAGGGAAAACCTTCCTCGTTTTCGATGCAGAGTGCCAGATATAAGGCCTGTGCAGAGCAGTTTGCTTCGGAGACAGTGACTGTCAGTCCGTTGGAGGTCTGCACGAGAGGATTTATATCAGGTTTTTCGGACGACTGTCCGTCCACTGGTTCTGACGGTTGTGTCAGGTTTTCTCCCGGGGAGACATTGTCCTCTACATAAACTCTGGAACCCTCGCTAAAATCACCTTTATAGCTGACTTTCTCCTGTACCATGGAGAAGATGCGCCCGATGAAAGGCAGTTTGGCGGCAAAGGCAGGTTCGGATATCAGGAGGATGCCTGCACAGAGTGCGGTCAGGAAAACGGCTGCGGAAACGCCATACCGCTGGAACGTTCTTTTTTGGTGAAGGTGTTTCTTTTCTTTTATACCCTCCCGAATACCGGCTTTCACAGCCTGATTCAATTCTTTCGGGATCGGGATTGCGTCAAATCTGTCATTTTGCATAACGTTTTACCTCCTTCTCTTTCACACCTTCTGTCAGCCATTTTCGAAGCTGTTTTTTGGCGCGGTACAGGCCGGCCTTGACACTACCCTCCGGGATCTCCATGACCTGTGCAATTTCCCTGATTTTCAATTCCTGAAAATAGAAGAGGATGACAACAGTTTTATATTGGTCCGGAAGAGAGTCGATGGCGTCGTACAGATCGACTTTTTCTTCGATCAGATAATTTTCAATCCCTGTTTCGACATATTCGTCCAGGGAAATGGTCTGCGTCTTTTTCTTATCCTGCCTGATACAATTAATCAGGATTTTTGTGATCCATGTTTTAAAGTAGCGCGGCTCCTTCAGGTTCTCAATACCGAGCATGCCTCTTGTTACGCATTCCTGTACGGCGTCAAGAGAGTCGGCTTCGTTCTTTACATATAAAAAGGCGGTCTTATATAAGTAGACCTGATATTTGGCAATTAACTCGCCATAGGCGTTTACATTGCCTTTGATCGCTTTTTTGACAAGTTTGATGGTGTCTTCCTTCATCGGTGTCTTTTCCTTTCGTCATATTCCGCGGTGTATGTTCATTGCCGGCGCGCGCATGTTACCGGTTTTGTTTTATACTGATTAGATCGTACCTGAAGAAAAAAGGTTGCAATTAATATAAAAAAATTTTTTTAATAATTTTATCATAAAGGCTTGACATATGACATAAAAGACGATAAAATATCATTTGTTCGCAGGAATGGCGGAATTGGCAGACGCGCACGGTTCAGGTCCGTGTGGTAGCAATACCATGAGAGTTCAAGTCTCTTTTCCTGCATAGAGAGAAGTTCTGGAGACAGGACTTCTTTTTTTGCGCGTATAAGCAGAGTCAGAAAACGGGAAGATCCTCTACACATCACAAAAATTGGCAAATTATCACATGTTGAGTCATTTCCAAGTCGGAAGAATATCTCTATAATAAAACGTAAGAAGGACAGATGGCGTTTCGGGGCGGAATGCGGCAGGGGTGACCGGACTGAAACGCCATATGAGAAAAACGGGAGGGGTTATATGCAGTACGGACATTTTGACAATGAGAACCGGGAATACGTGATTGACAGGGTGGATCTGCCCTGCTCCTGGACGAATTATCTGGGTGTGGATGACATGGCGGCGGTGGTGAACCATACGGCGGGAGGGTATCTTTTCTATAAAACGCCGGAATATCACAGAATCAGCCGTTTCAGGGGCAATGCGGTGCCTATGGACAGGCCGGGCTTTTATGTGTATCTGCGGGATAACGACAGTGAGGATTACTGGTCAGTATCCTGGCAGCCGGTGGGAAAGCCGCTTGATCTGGCGAAGTACCGCTGCCGCCACGGCATGTCCTACACGGTGTATGAGTGTGAGTATGAGGGGATTGCGTCTTCCCAGACGATGGTGATTCCGCGGGGAGAGGCGGTACAGCTTTGGGATGTGAAAATCAAAAATACGGGAGATACGGTGAGAAACCTGAGCGTGTTTTCCTATCTGGAATTTTCCTTCCATCACATTATGATTGACAACCAGAATTACCAGATGAGCCTCTATTGTGCGGGCGCCTCCTATGAGGACGGCGTCATTGAGGAGGATCTGTTTTACGAGGAGAAAGGGTATCAATATTTTACGGCGGACTTTGATCCGAACGGGTTTGACTGCATGAGGGACCGGTTTATCGGAACCTACAATACGGAGACGAATCCGGCGGCCGTGGCGGAGGGCAAATGCTTTTCCTCTTATGAGAAGGGCGGCAATCACTGCGGAAGCCTGCAAAAGAACCTGACCCTGCAGCCAGGGGAGGAAGTGCGGATGATCTTTATGCTCGGGGAAGGCAGAAGAGAAGAGGGCAGACGCGTAAGAGCCAGGTACGCGGATCACAGCGCGGTGGATCTGGTATATGAGGATCTGAGAAATTACTGGGAGGAAAAATGTTCCAAATTGCAGATTCAGACGCCCAATGAGGCAATGAATACGCTGATAAACACATGGACGCTGTACCAGTCCGAGATCAATGTAATGTTCTCCCGGTTCGCCTCCTTCATAGAAGTGGGCGGCAGAGTGGGTCTGGGATACCGTGACACGGCCCAGGACGCCATGACCATTCCCCACTCAAACCCGGATAAATGCAAGGAACGCATCGAGCAGTTACTGCGAGGCCTGACCAGCGCGGGCTACGGGCTGCATCTGTTCCAGCCGGAGTGGTTTTTGGAGGATGAGGGAAATAAGCCGTTCAAGTCTCCCACAGTCATTCCGGAGCCGGATAAGAACAGCATCATACACGGGTTAAAGGACGCCTGCTCCGACGATGCGCTCTGGCTGGTGGCTTCGGTGACGGAATATATTAAGGAGACGGGAGACATTTCTTTCGCGTCTTTGCAGCTTCCCTATGCGGACACTTATCTGGAAGGGAAGAAGGAAACGGAGACGGTATATGACCATTTAAAGAGGATTCTGGACTTTTCCACGCAACAGGTGGGACAGACAGGAATCTGCAAAGGACTTCGGGCGGACTGGAACGACTGCCTGAATCTGGGCGGCGGCGAGAGCGCCATGGTCAGCTTCCTGCACTACTGGGCATTGACGCAGTTTATCGGGCTTGCGCAGTATCTTGGCAATGAGGCGGACGTGGAAAAGTATACGAAGACAGCGGCTCAAGTAAAGGAAGTGTGCAACACACAGCTCTGGGACGGACAGTGGTATATCCGGGGAATTACAGCCAGAGGCAGAAAGATCGGTACGCAGGCGGACAAAGAGGGCAGGGTGCATCTGGAATCCAACGCATGGGCAGTTTTGTCTGGCGCGGCGGATGAGGAGAAGGCGGATCTGGCGATTAAGGCCATCGACGAGTACCTCTACACGCCCTACGGACTTTTGCTCAATACGCCCTCCTACACGGAGCCGGATGACGATATCGGTTTTGTCACAAGGGTTTATCCGGGACTGAAGGAGAACGGGGCGGTCTTTTCCCATCCCAATCCCTGGGCGTGGGCGGCGGCCTGTATGCGGGGCAGAGGCGATCTGGCCATGAAATTTTATGACGCGCTGAATCCTGCAAGGCAGAATGATAAGATAGAAATCCGGGAGTCGGAGCCCTACTCCTACTGTCAGTTTATCGTCGGAAAGGATCACAGCGCTTACGGCAGGGCGAGACACCCGTTTATGACAGGTTCCGGCGGCTGGTCTTACTTTTCTGCAACCAGATATATGCTGGGTATCCGTCCGGAGTATGAGAGCCTGACGGTGGACCCCTGTATTCCGGCACAGTGGAAGGCATTTCAGGCAGTCCGCGTCTGGAGGGGAGCTGTTTATGAGATTCAGGTCAGTAATCCCGACGGCGTCATGAAGGGTGTGAAAGAGATCCGGGTAGACGGGGAAGCGGCAGAGCGGATTTTACCGGGAGAAGCGGGCAGCAGGCATACGGTGGAAATCACAATGGGTTGACATAATATTGAAAATAGGTTAACATAACACTAGAACATTAAGTCGACATAATACAAGAGAATTGGTTTACATAATAAGGAGGAGATGCCATGATCCAATTTGGAACCGGCGGATGGAGAGCCGTCATCGGGGACGGGTTTACAAAAGAGAATATTCAGATTTTATCAAGAGCCATCTGCGATAAGATGCGGAAGGAGAAGGTGGAGCAGGAGGGTATTGTGCTGGGCTATGACAGACGTTTTCTGTCCAAGGAGGCCATGCAGTGGGCGGCCCAGGTTTTTGCGGCGGAGGGAATTAAGGCATACCTGATCAATAAGTCGGCGCCCACGCCCCTTGTCATGTTTTATGTGATGAAGCACGAATTTCATTATGGCATGATGATCACGGCCAGCCACAATCCGGCGGTCTATAACGGGATCAAGGTGTTTACCTACGGCGGCAGGGACGCGGACGAGACGCAGACAGCCGATATCGAGCATTATATCAATGAGGTGACGGATATCCCGGTAGACGAGATGAGTTATGCGGAGGGGATCGAGAAAGGACTGATCGAGGAGATCTATCCTCTGAATGAATATCTGGACAGCATCATTGACACGGTGGATATGGCGCAGGTGAAAAGGCGGGGCCTGCGGGTGGCGTTAGACCCGATGTACGGCGTCAGCGAGACTTCCCTGAAAACCATCCTCATGACGGCCAGATGCGAGGTGGAGACGATCCATGAACGTCACGATACGCTTTTTGGCGGAAAACTTCCGGCGCCCACGGCGGAAACGCTGCGCACCTTACAGAATTATGTGATCGACAGGAGATGCGATCTGGGAATTGCCACTGACGGGGATGCGGACCGGATCGGCGTCATTGACGATAAGGGGAATTTCCTCCATCCCAATGATATTCTGGTATTGTTGTATTACTATCTGGTAAAATATAAGGGATGGCACGGCCCGGCAGTCAGAAATATCTGCACCACGCACCTGCTTGACCGGGTGGCGGAAAGTTTTGGGGAACAGTGTTATGAGGTGCCGGTGGGATTTAAACATATCTCCGCCAAGATGTTTGCCACGGATGCGGTGATCGGCGGAGAATCCTCGGGCGGTATGGCGGTGCGGGGACATATCAAGGGCAAGGACGGCATTTACGCGTCGGCGCTTCTGGTGGAGATGATTGCCGTGACGGGGATGAAGCTGTCGGAGATCATGGAGACGATCCGCAGGGAGTACGGCGGTATGGCGCTGGAGGAGCGGGACTACCGTTTCAGCCCGCAGAGGAAAGACGAGATCCGAAAGCTGCTTCTGGAGGATAAGGAGCTTCCGCAGATCCCATACGAGGTTGAGAGCGTCTCTTATCTGGACGGGTTAAAAATTTATTTGAAGGATGGAGGATGGATTTCGGTCAGATTCTCAGGAACGGAACCACTTTTACGTATCTTCTGCGAGATGAAGGACAAGAGCTCGGCAGCGGATTTCTGTGGAATATTTGAAACATATCTGGCATTATAAAGATAGAGTAAACTCCGCCGGGAGAATTTCGGCGGAGTTTACGTTATCGTGAGGACGAGGTAGACATGATGGAGACGAGAGGGTTCACAGAACGGATCAGGGAAAAACTCAACAGGAGGAAATCGCTTAGGTGGAGCATGGTGAGAAGGCTGTTGTTCGGCTGGCTTTTTCCTCTTTTTATGCTGACATTCATTATCCTTTTTTTTGTGGCGGCGAACGGCCATGAACAGGTGGAGCAGACCATCATGACTTCTCTGGAGAAATCGACGGAGATTATGTGTATGCAGATCAAAGACTGTGAAACGGCTTCCAAAAATGCCTCGTATATGCATGTGATTTCCGAGTGCTATCAGAGTTATCTTGCGGATGAAAATAAGGAGAAGTTTCGAAAAGGCGTCGTAAACTTTCTGGAACAGCAGTATCAGTATAATGACAACTGCCGGACGGCAGAGCTGATCGTGCTGAACGATCCGGCGGAGCGGTATTATGTGATGAATGTCTCCAGAAACAAGGGAACCTACCGGGATATTGAATTTTTCTACAGGACGGCACAGGACAGGATTCTCCAGATAGCACAGGATCTTGACACGGGTATGACACTGGTGGGGATAGAGGACAGGGTTTATATGGTGCGGAATCTGGTAAACGCCAACGCAAAATTTAAGCCCTATGCCGTGCTGGTTCTGGAACTGAATCCTTCCTCCCTGCTGGAGAGCTATGCCGGGATCTGGGGATATGAGAGCGCAGCCGTCTACTGGAACGGAGAATTGATGATGGCGCAGCACAAGGAGGAGCAGTATCTGTCGGAACAGGTGAAAGAACAGCTTGAAAAACAGGAGGAAGTGATTGTACAGGGCGGCAGATGGGAATCCATTCACGCCTACCGCAGATTGCCTCTGTACGGCGGTACAATGATTGTGGCGGTTTGTGTGGATAAGAAGGTCACCCACGCGGGGATCACCAGTCTGGAAGCGCTTTTTGTTATCATGATCCTGTTTATGATACCGCTTGTGATCCAGATGATGCGTTTCTTCCATCAGAAAGTGACCCGTCCGCTGAGACAGCTTGCCGCTGCGTCCAATGAGGTACGGGAAGGGAATCTGGGGATTCAGGTGGAGAATACGGAGGATAACGAGGAGTTTTATCAGATGAAGGATTCCTTCAACCATATGTCCCAGAGGCTTAAGAATCAGTTTGACAGGATATATCTGGAGGAAATTGCGCTCCGGGATGCGAAGATTATGGCATTGCAGTCGCAGATTAACCCGCATTTTTTGAACAATACACTGGAGATCATAAACTGGGAGGCCAGACTGAACGGCAACTACAAGGTGAGCGGTATGATCGAAGCCCTCTCAACCATGCTGGGGGAGACCATGAACCGGAAGGAACAGCAGTTTCACACGGTAGCGGAGGAGATGGCCTATGCGGACGCCTATCTCTATATAATTTCACAGCGATTCGGCGCGAAGTTCCAGTGTACGCAGAAAATTGACGAAAAGCTCCTCGACGTGCAGGTGCCGCGGCTGATTGTCCAGCCCATTGTGGAGAACGCGGTGGAGCACGGCATGGATATCACGAAACGGGGACAGTTGGAGATCAGGCTGTTTCAGCGGGAGGACGGTTATCTGTGTATTGAGGTGGAGGATAACGGCCACCTGACGAAAGAGGACCGGGACAAGATCGACAGGCTTTTGTCCCAGGACATTGAACTGTCCGGGGAAAAACGGGTCAGCCTGGGGATCCGTAATGTTGACCAGAGACTTAAAATGATATACGGTTCGGATTGTGGATTGTTTATAACAGGAAACGATCAGGAACATACCGTTAGTACAATTTTGCTCAAAACCCATGCGCCAACCGAACAATAAAAGGCAAAAAAGAACAATACCAACAATTTTCCGAAACTCTTTTGCGGCGTATGATAGATACATAAAGTTGAAGCAGAAAAAAACAGTGGTCAGCAAAAGAAAGGGAGGAAGATAGTATGAAGAAAAGATGGATAGCAGCAATGCTCACAGGCGCAATGGTATTGTCCGTAACGGCATGCGGCGGATCAGACAGCGCGGGAGGCGGCGAGGCACCTGCGGCGGCACAGAACGATGCGGGCAGCAGCGATGCGGCAGAGGCGCCGTCAGAGGCGGCAGGTCCGGTGGAACTGGTAGTGACGACCACATTCGCAGGTGAGGACGGCAATGCGCAGAACTACAAGGATGCAGTGGCGGCATGGGAAGCGGAGACAGGCAACGCCATAGTGGACACTTCCGCAACCGCCGATGAGACCTTCAAAACGAGGGTGATCACGGACTTTGAGACAGGCTCTGAGCCTGATGTACTGTTCTTCTTTAACGGGGCGGATTCCAACAGCTTCATCGAGGCGGGCAAGGTAGTTTCCATAGATGAAATCCGCACGGAATTTCCGGAATATGCGTCTAACATGAATGACGATCTGATCGCTGATTCTCTGGTTGACGGAAAGAAGTACGCCGTACCGGTGAGCGGATACTGGGAGGCCATGTTCGTCAACACGGAAGTGCTCGACGCGGCAGGGGTATCCGTACCGGGCGCAGACTATACCATGGATCAGTTTAAAGAAGACTGCGCGAAGATCAAAGAAGCAGGTTACACACCCATCGCAGCAGCCCTTGGCAACATCCCTCATTACTGGTGGGAGTTTGCAATCTTCAACAACCAGTCTCCGGAAACACACCTTGAGGTTCCGGCGGATATCAGTGATGAAAACGGAAAAGCCTGGGTTGCAGGCATGAACGATATCAAAGAGCTGTATGAGCTGGGCTGTTTCCCGGAGAATACGCTCTCCGCAACGGACGACGAGACCTTTGCCATGTTCACGGACGGCAAGGCGGCGTTTCTGATCGACGGTTCCTGGAAGGTTGGCGGTATCGTAAGCGCGTGCCAGTCCGATCCGGAAGATCCTTCCACGCTGGACGCAGAGAAACTCGCCCACTTTGATGTGACTTATGTACCCGGCAAGGGCAGCAGAAAAGCAACCGATCTGGTTGGCGGTCTTTCCTCCGGCTACTTTATCACCAGACAGGCGTGGGAAGATCCCGAGAAGAAGGCAGCGGCGGTAAACTTTGTAGAGTATATGACCTCTGACGACGTGGTTTCCGTATTTGCGCAGCACACGGCTTCCGCATTGAAGGACGCGCCGGAAGTTGACGAAGCACAGTTCAATGCGCTTCAGGTTAAGGCCATGGATATGATGTCGGGCGTAACCTCCCTGACCGGCGCGGTGCAGGACCTGTTTATGGGTGACTGCCGTGTATCCACCTTCGACGGTATGCCTGAGATCGTGACAGGCAGAGTGAGCGCACAGGACGCAGTGGCGGAAGGCCTTGAGATGTATCAGAACCAGTAACATATTGCGGATATGAGGGGCAGGGGATCACCCCTGCTCCTTTTACAAAAGAAAGTGCTTTATTGAAAAATGACGGAGGTGGCATATGGGGGCAAATATTTATCGAAATAAAAAGCCGGCGTTCGTATTTCTGGTTCCGGCGTTCCTGTTCATGGTAGTATTTCTCTACTATCCTTTTGTGAAGAATATTTTTAACAGTTTTATGGAGATCAAACGGCTGGGTTCGGCCGGAACCGGCTTTCACACACCCTGGTACAGCAATTACGTGGAGATGTTCCATGACCAGAATGTCTGGACGGCTGTCAGAAATACGATTGTCATGATGATTGTAACGCTGGTCGGGCAGGTGGGGATCGCCATTGTCCTTGCGCTGATGGTGGACAATATCGGCAGGGGCAAACAGTTTTTCCGCACCGTGTTTTTCTTTCCCATTGTGATTTCCGCGACTGCGCTGGGCCTGATGTTCAACCTGATCTTCCTGTATGACAAGGGAATGATTAACCAGATACTGGAAGCGCTGGGAAAACAGAACCTGACCGATTGGAAGGCGGAGGGGATTGCGCTTGTCACGATGATGCTGCCGGTTATGTGGCAGTATGTGGGATTCTACTTTGTCATTCTGGTGACGGGACTAAACAATATCTCGGATGAGCTGTATGAGGCGGCGAGAATTGACGGCGCTACCAGACTGCAGATCGTGCGCTACATTTCCGTTCCCCTGCTCCACAATGTGATCTGTACCTGCAGCGTCCTGGCGGTTACCGGCGCGCTCAAGGTGTTCGACCTTCCCTGGGTGATGTTCCCCAAGGGAATGCCGTTAAAGACCACTTTCCTGACCGGCACCTACATGTACTATCAGACCATGGAGACAAAGAATGTGGATTACGGTGCGGCGCTGGCGGTTCTGATTGTGGTATTGGGCGTAATATTGTCCAAGGTGGTCAATTGGATTTTCCGTGAAAAAGATTACTAGGAGGAGGATACAGACTATGACGAAAAAAAATAAGATTTCTCCGGGAATGATTGCAGTGTATCTGCTTTTGGTGATCTGGGCCCTGACAACGGTCTATCCGATCATCTGGGTCGTGCAGAATTCCTTTAAGGCCAAAGACAGGATTCTGGCAAACTCCTTTGCCTTACCTTTAGGGGAGCTGTTCACCGCGGCAAATTACAGAAAAGCATTTCGGACGGCGGATATTCTGGGTTCCTACAAAAACAGCCTGTTTATCTCTTTCATGGTGGCGCTGTTTGTGATCCTGCTGGCAGGCATGGGGGCATATGCCCTTGCAAGATATAAATTCAAAGGTTCCGGCGCTATTTATTCGCTGGTGGTGGGAGCCATGATGTTTCCGGCGTTTGCCACAGTGATTTCCGTCTTCCAGATGGAATTTGGCTGGGGGATTGCCAATACGCGCAGCTGGTTTTTGAATATGCTGTCCGTGATCCTGCCGCAGGTAGCCGGTAACCTTGCCTTTGCCATGGTGGTGCTGGTCGGCTATATCAAGGGACTGCCCATTGAACTGGAGGAGGCGGCCTATATGGAGGGATGCAATGCGTTCCAGATTTATTTTAAGGTGATCGTGCCCCTGACGAAGCCTTCCTTTGCGACGGTGGCGATTTTTTCCTTCCTCTGGAGCTACAACGACCTGTTTACCCAGTCCTTCTTCCTGAGAACGCCTGACATGTACAGTATCACCATGATGTTAAATAACATAAGCGCCAAGGAAGGCACCGACTACGGCATGATGGCGGCTGTGGTGGCGCTGATCATTATTCCCGTCATTATCGTATACTGTTTCCTGCAAAAGTACATTATCAAGGGTATGACTGCGGGAGCCGTCAAAGGTTAAAACGTGAATAGACAATTTACACAAAATTGGATATGATAAAAACAGGGATTCTACATTGAGGGGATTAGAATGTACACAGTGGCAATTATCGATGACGAACCGTTGATTGTGGAGGGACTGTCCAGGACGATGGCGTGGCGGAAGTGGAACTGCCTTGTGGCGGGCACCGCCTGCGACGGCGAGGAAGGTATGGAGCTGATCCGTGAAAAGAGGCCCGACATCGTGATTACGGACATCAACATGCCGAAACTTGACGGCTTAAAAATGATCGCGGGCTTAAAATCGGAGTTCCCCGATATGCAGCTCATTATCCTGACGGGGTATCGGGAGTTTGAATATGCGAGACAGGCGATTGAACTGGGCGTGTCAAGATTTCTTTTAAAGCCCTCCAAAATGAACGAACTGGAGGAAGCGCTGGAGGCAGTGACAGAACGGTTGGACAAAAAGGGTATGTCCGGGACCGTGCAAACGCTGGAATATGCACAGTCTGATGGGCAGTTTCCGGCAGGGGCAGTGACGGCGGAGGGCGAGGAAAACAGTGAGGCCAACAGCTTTATTGTGAAAAACGCCCTTGAGTATATCCGGGAAAATTCCCGGGAGAAGCTGCGGCTGGCTGATGTGGCGGATCAGGTTTATGTCAGCCAGTGGCATCTGTCAAAACTGTTGAACAAACACACGGGAAAAACCTTTTCGGATATCTTAAACGGCGCCCGTATGGACCGGTCAAAGGCGCTGCTTCAGGATCCGTCCCTTCGGATCTGCGATGTGGCGGAGCTGGTAGGTTTCCAGGATCTGGCGCACTTTTCACGTGTCTTTAAGAAGATGGAGGGGATGTCCGCCGGGGAATACCGGAATACGCATTGCGGGACAGAAGAGGAAGGAAAATAGAAAAGACAGGGGGTATTTATGTTATGAGAGTATATTGTGAGGCAGATTATGATCATGTGAGCAGGGTGGCGGCAAATATCATAGCGGCGCAGATTATGATGAAGCCGGACTGTGTGCTGGGGCTGGCGACAGGCTCCACGCCCATTGGTACTTACGGGCAGCTGATACGCCGGTACAGGGAGGGTGATCTGGACTTCTCCCAGGTGCACAGCATCAATCTGGATGAATACAGAGGGCTTTCGCCGGAAAATGACCAGAGCTACCGCTATTTTATGAACAAACATCTGTTTGATTCCGTCAATATTGATAAGAAGAATACTTTTGTGCCGGACGGCGTGGAAGAGGACAGGGAGAAGGCGTGCAGGGATTATGACGGGATCATACGCTCCCACGGCGGCATAGACATGCAGATTCTGGGGCTGGGACATAACGGGCATATCGGTTTCAATGAGCCGGACAGTGTCTTTGAGAAAGGAACCCACTGCGTACAGCTTACGGAGAGCACTATATCCGCCAATGCCCGCTTTTTTGCCTCGGCGGATGAAGTGCCGAAGGAAGCCTATACCATGGGTATTCAGTCCATCATGCAGGCGAAAAAGATTGTGGTGATCGTCAGCGGGGAGAGCAAAAAGGAGATCGTGAAAAAAGCCTTTATGGGCCCTGTTACGCCTCAGGTGCCGGCCTCCGTCCTACAGCTTCACAGCGACGTGATTCTGGTGGGGGACAAGGCGGCCCTGTCGGAGTATGTGGGATAAGCAGAACGGGAAGACGGCGGGCCGGATCCGCTCATACGGAAAATGGAATGTGTCAGATGTGGGAAAGGAGTGGCTTACATGCGGCAGATCAGAGGAATGATATACACAGACAGGATGTGTTTTGAGCCGGGAACGGTCGCCATAGAGAAGGAAAGAATAGAAAAAATGGAGATGTGCCGGGCGGAGGAACTCACAAAAGAGGAGAGGGAAAGATATGTTTTCCCGGGGCTGGTTGACATCCACTTTCACGGATGTGCGGGCCATGATTTCTGCGACGGGACGGCGCAGGCCATGAACGCCATCGCTTCCTATGAGGTGGCGCACGGCGTGACCACCATCTGTCCCGCCACCATGACTCTTCCGGAGGAAACTCTCATGAGGATCTGCGGGACCTGTGCGGAGGCGGTGGAGACGGAAAAGGTGTGCGGGGATATTCCGCTGAAAGATATTTTGAGAGGCATCTATCTGGAGGGGCCTTTTATTTCCTTAGAAAAGAAGGGCGCCCAGAATCCCGCTTATATCCATAAGCCCGACCTGGCCATGCTGCGCAGGCTCCAGAAAGCGGCAGGGGGCATGATCCGCATGGTGGCTGCGGCGCCGGAGGCTGCGGGCGCGATGGATATGATCAGAGAGGGACAGGGCGAGTTCCGCTTTTCCATCGCCCATACCTGTGCGGACTATGAGACTGCCAGGGCGGCGATTGAGGCCGGGGCGGCCCATGTGACCCATCTCTACAACGCCATGCCGCCATTCACCCACAGACAGCCGGGGGTGATCGGCGCGGCGGCGGAGAATGAAAGGACGGAAGTGGAGCTGATCTGCGACGGCATCCACATCCATCCCTGCGTGGTGAAGTGCACCTTTAAGCTGTTTGGTGAAGAACGGGTGGTGTTGATCAGCGACAGTATGATGGCGACGGGGATGGAGGACGGCGAGTACGCACTGGGCGGACAGGCGGTTACCGTCAGAGGAAACCGGGCGCTGCTCCCGGACGGCACCATCGCAGGGAGCGCGACGAATCTTTATGACTGTATGCGGAAGGCGGTTGCCATGGGAGTTCCCGCGGAGGCAGCAGTCAGGGCGGCAACGGTCAACCCGGCAAAAGCCGTCGGCCTTGATCAGGAGTGCGGCGTCCTCCTGCCGGGGCGGAAGGCGGACATCCTGATTGCGGACCGGGAATTTGCGCTGCAGGAAGTGATCAAGTCGGGGCGGACGGTGGAGGAATAAAAAGTCAATTTACTTTTCGGATAGGGTATGGTAGAATAGAGCCGATTCAGAGGATTCTTATCCGGGGAGGAAAATTATGAAAAAAAGAAACAGGGCGGCGCTTGTGCTTATAGCGGCCGTACTGCTGACAGCCTGTGGCCGTACTGCCGACACCGCAGTGACGACGGAGGAGATCGTCGTGCCGGAAATGTCTTCCAAAGATATATTGGTAAATTCGTTAGAGTATTTACTGGAGGAAGAGCAGGGAGAGGCGCAGGAGGAAATGCCTGAGGAGCCGGAAATGCCGGAGGAGACACAGTCCCAGCCCCAGATGGAAGCGGTAATCTGCTACGGCAGGGACTTACATACCGACCTGACGCAGGAGACGATACAGGTTTCGGAGCTTACGCCGGAGGCGCTGCTTGGCGCATTGGCGAGACATAATATTGTGCCCCTGTTAGACACCCGCGTGCTCTCCATGGAGGAGAAGGAACAGGACGGGAAAAAAGTGCTGTATCTGGACTTGTCCGGGGCGTTTGGCGAGTATATGAAGACCATGTCCAGGGATGCGGAGTGCATTATAGTTGCTTCTGTTGTCAATACGTTTCTGGCTAACTATGATGTCGATGCCGTGTATCTGACGGTGGAAGGGAAGACCCTGGAAACATCCAATGCGGTATATACGGAAGCATTTTTGGGATGTACGCCGCTTGAAGTGAGAGAGCTTCTCACGAAGGAGGAAGCCGGAGAGACGAAGGAAGAGTAAAGATTTGGAATGGAGAGCGTTATGGCGAAGATCAGTGAGCGGGAACAGTTGATATTTGATATTGCGCAGACGGAGTGGGAGCTGTTTCAACAGGTTTACAACACCGGGGGCCGGGCGTCCTGTCAGGACGATCCGGATACCTTTTTCAAGATGCGCATGAGTCAGTGGATGGTTTACTCGGACGATGTGCTCAAAAGCTATCAGAAGGACTGTGAGGAAGCCGTGCAGGAGGGAAGGAATCCCATCTTTGAGAAGTATGGCTGGATGATGGAGAGCACCTACCCGGAGGAATACGAACAGATCAGATCCCATCTGCCCGATGTGTCCGAAAAGAAGGATCTTGTGGAGCAGATCGTGAAGATCAATCTGGAGTGGGACGCCGAGATGGCGCGGGAGTATCCGAATCTGAGAAAACGGGGCAGGGTTGCGACTACCGCGGAAGACGGCGTTATGGCGGGCTCTTCCATGGAGAGTTATCTGAGAGGCGAGCTGTATACCTATTCCGTTAGAACCCTTAAGATGGTTTTAAAGGAGACAGAGGAGGCCAGAGAAAGAGGCGAGAGTCTGGTGAAACAGACCATCGCCAATGAGACGGCTTTCTATGGGTATGCGTCGCTGGAAGACGCCGAGACAAGATACGCCAAATAAATAAGTTAGAAGTGTAAGCGTCTGCGCACCTCGTTGCGCAGACGTTTTTTTACCAGAATCGTGATAAGCGCCACGTCGATGATGACGCAGACGGTCAGTACCACGGCGGACCAGGTCAGCCGCATCGGGGCAGGCAGCATACGGCGGATCATGAGTTCCAGGGCCGTGCAGAACAGAGGGATCTCGATAAACAGGCACAGCGCGCCGGAGAGGAGCGAGAAAGGGACAAGTCTTGCCAGAAAGGTAAAAACCTCCGTGCACAGAATGACGAGTATGACAATGGGAAGCCCTAACTGCCAGAACCATGTGGTGGAGGGGGTAAGGTAGGCAATCATGTAAAGATATACCGCCACCGCGATACCGTCCGCAAGGAGGGAGACGGCGGGGGGCATTTTGCTGTAGTACACCATCGGGAAGGTGAACACAAACAGACAGATGCAGATGCCGATTACCAGAAGGGACCAGAGGGAATGGTCAAATACCAGAAGATTGAGCAGCAGGCAGGTGACGGCGGTGGCGGAAAGCACCACTGACAAAAGGATACCCAGATCTTTTCTTTTGACCTCCTCCACCTGCCCCTTGTCTGTGGGATAGGGTGAGGGAGGGGTATCTTTGCCTGCTTCCATGGGGTTGATGACGGGCGTATGGCACAGAGGGCACTCCCGGAGGGAGGTTTCCAGCTCTACACCGCAGTTTACACAATATGACATAACGTTTCCCTTTCTAAATTTGGTATGAGCGGTTGCTCTCGATTTTTACATGAATGCCGTCCTGAACCAGCCTGCGGAAGAAGTGCCGCTCCACATCGCTCTCCACGATACTGCTGGCAAAGTTGACGGTCAGGATATCCTCAAAGCTGATGATGGCGCAGTTG
The DNA here is from genome assembly GCA_947037115.1 of uncultured Lachnospiraceae bacterium. Classification (GTDB taxonomy): domain Bacteria; phylum Bacillota; class Clostridia; order Lachnospirales; family Lachnospiraceae; genus UBA3282. The sequence continues at coordinate 1,303 of CAMQTN010000035.1, read as the reverse complement.
GTGCGGGAGGAAAAGGGCTGCCCCATATAGATGTCAAAACGGTCAATGTAGGGTTTCATGTCCGCAGGCACGTTTAGCGCTCCCATGTTGGTGAGGCCGGCGGAAGAATTTTTATCCTGCACTCTGGTGTAGAAGGTGCGCACCACCAGATCTTTCAAAAAGAGGGGCACTACGCGGATCAGGAAATTGTGTTTTGTTGCGGCGTTGGTGGTGATATCACCGCATAAGAACTTTTCGTTTATATAATAACGCATGAAATTGTGCACCTGTGTTACGATTTCCTCGAAGCTGTATTCGCCAAGTCTTGGGTCGATGGAAGGGTATACCATGGTGATGAAGTTGCGCAGGGTCTTCGAAGGGAAGAAACGGCGCAGGTTTACGGGCATGGCAATCCGCACAGGCCTGTATTTCAGATGGAATTCCCCCGTCTGTTTCTGTAGGAGGGCGTAGAGCAGCACGGCGTTTAAGTATTCCGTGATGGTGGCGCCGTAATGTCTGGCTACCTGCATCACCTCCGAGACGGACATAACGCCGTCTATGATGTTTAAGGTGTAAAAGGGTTCTTTGGTGCCGCGGATGCGGTAGGTTTTCTCCGAGGGGCGGGGCGGTCTGACCTTCGCAGTGGCATAACGCATGTATGCATCTTCAAGCTCTTCGGGATCGGGCTCTTCGTCAAGTTTTAACACGAAGCCGGAGGGTGTGATTTTATGACCGAGAAGGCCAAGATATACAGAAGTCAGCGTCTGGAGAAGGCACATGCCGCCGGTGCCGTCGCCCAGACAGTGGTGCGCTTCCAGAGAAATGCGGCTGTCATAGTAGTATACTCTGATTAGATAACGGTTGTTACTCTTAAAATGCATGGGCATACAGGGATTTTTGATATCTTCCTGCACGAAAGGGCCGGGTCTTGTGTTTGGCTCCAGATAGCGCCAGAATAACCCCTTGCGGATTGCCACTTTGTAGGTGGGAAAGCGAGGCAGCGTCAGGTCAAGGGCCTGCTGTAAAAGCGCGGGATCCACGGGTTCCTTTAATTTTACGCTGAGACGGTAGACCGATGAAAAATCCCGCCTTTGCAGGGTAGGATAGACGGTGGCCGACAAATCCAGCTTATACCAGACGTCCTTCCTGTTTCTGCCGGCGGTTTTATACAATTGTTTTTGAGGGCGGTTTTTTGCCATGAAACGGGTGATTCCTCTCGCTGTTATTTCTCAAGTTATAAGTATACCACATATTCCATGATTTATGGTAAAATATAAGATCTGTCTCTTATACACATCTGACGCTGCCGACGAAGCTAGAAGTG
>CAMQTN010000034.1 GCA_947037115.1 uncultured Lachnospiraceae bacterium | reverse complement strand
GGTATATAATAAGTTTAATATAAAAATTTTTATTTTAAATAACAATGGATACCATTCAATCAGACAGACACAAACAAATTTGTTTGAACCGCCGCTTGTAGGCGTCTGTGACGGAAATGGCATCAGCTTTCCCAATATGGAAAAAATAGCGTATGCTTACGGCGTTCCCTATGAAAAGATTGATGCGGCAGCGGATATTCAGGGAAAGGTACAGAAAGTATTGGAGACAGACGGGCCGATTTTATGCGAGGTAATTCTTGATTCGGAGCAGAATTTTGAACCGAAGCTGTCATCCAGAAAACTGTCGGATGGAACGATCGTTTCACCGGAAATTGACGATATGTATCCGTTCCTTCCGCGGGAAGAGTATCAGAATAACAAAATCGTGAAAGGGAGTATTTAATTTATGAAAGTAGTTATTTTAGCAGGCGGACAGAGAAGTACAATCAGCAACGAACAGGAAGGCATACCCAAGCCGATGGCGGAAATAGGAGGAAAACCTCTTCTCTGGCACATCATGAGAAGGTTTTCTGCGTATGGCCTGAATGAGTTCCTTATCTGTGGCGGTTATAAAGTGAACATGATCAAAGAATACTTCATGGACTATTACATTTACCAGTCAGATATCACTGTGGACTTACAGACAAACACGGTGGAAATTCACAAAAACCGCACGGAGGACTGGAAGGTCACAGTGGTAGATACCGGTCTGTACTCGGCTACGGGACAGCGTGTGGCGGCGATACAGGAGTATATTGAGGAGGATGAGTTTATCGTTACCTATGGTGACTGTCTGTTTGATATTGATGTGGAAAAGATGATCGTATACCACAAAGAGCGGGGAAAGAGCGCCACGATGGCTGTCGTCAGGCCCACCGGACGAAATGAGGCGCTGGACATTGACGAGGGCGGGCAGATCGTAAAAATACAGCAGAATGCGGCCACCAATGAAGCGTGGACCAATGCGGGACTGTATGTCCTGAATAAAAATGTGTTCAGCATCCTACAGGGGAATTATAATCTGGAAGACCTGCTGACAAATCATCTGGCGGAAAAAGGGGAATTGATTACCTATAAGCACAAAGGGTTCTGGACGCCGGTGGAGACATACCGGGATATGGTGAACATGGAAAATCTTTGGAATGCGGGGATTGCGCCCTGGGCGAAACAGTAATCCGACAAATGGAAGACGGCACTGGAAGGAAAAGAAAAGTATGAAGGTTGTTATTTTAGCGGGAGGAAAGGGCAGTCGGATCAGTGAGGAATCTGTGCTGAAACCCAAGCCGATGATCGAAATCGGAGACAGGCCGATTCTCTGGCATATCATGAAAGGCTATTCCACGCAGGGATATCATGATTTTATTATATGCTGCGGCTATAAGGGACATATGATAAAGGAGTATTTTGTCCATTATTACATGTATCAGGCGGATACCACGTTTCATTTGCAGGACAGGCACAGCGAATACTGCAATTCCACGGCGGAGCCGTGGCGTGTCACACTGGTCAACACCGGACTGGAGACGCTGACAGCCGGGAGAATCCTGCAAATCAAAGACTATATCGGAGAGGACGAGACTTTCATGCTGACCTACGGAGACGGGGTGGCGGACGTGGATCTTTCGGCGCTGCTTGCATTTCATAAGGAGCATGGTAAAATAGTAACGATTACGACAACACAGCCGGCAGGACGGTTCGGGGCGATTAAGATCGATGAATGCGGCCTGATTGAGAGCTTTAAGGAGAAGGCCAGGAAAGACCAGTCCTGGGTGAATGCCGGGTTTATGGTGTTGAACAGAGAAGCGTTTGACTATCTGGGTGACGGTACGGACATGTTGGAGAAAGCGCCTTTTGAGAGACTTGCGGCGGATCATCAGATGGCGGCATACAGACATCCGGGGTTCTGGTCACCGATGGATACGGTGCATGACAGGGCTTATCTGGAAGAGTTGTGGAGCAGTGGAGAGGCTCCGTGGAAGATATGGTGAGGAGAAGAGAAAATATGGCAACGCAAAAAACACAGCAGCAGGCAAAAGAAGAAATTTTAACACTGGTAAAGGAATACTGCGACACTTACCACAATGTAAAAAAACCATTTCAGGAGGGCGACCGCATTCCCTACGCGTCCCGCGTCTATGACAGCGCGGAGATGACCATTCTGGTAGACAGCGCGTTGGAATTCTGGCTGACGTCGGGGCGGTATACGGATCAGTTCGAAAAGCAGATGGCGGAGTATCTGGGTATCCGCTACTGTTCCCTCGTCAATTCGGGATCTTCCGCCAATCTTCTGGCGTTTATGGCGCTGACTTCCCCGCTTTTGGGGGAGAGGAAGATTAACAGGGGAGATGAAGTTATCACGGTGGCGGCGGGATTTCCCACCACGGTGGCGCCCATGATCCAGTACGGGGCTGTGCCGGTGTTTGTGGACGTCACCATCCCGCAGTACAACATTGATGTGACCATGCTGGAAAAAGCGCTGTCGGAGAAGACGAAGGCAGTCATGATCGCGCACACGCTGGGCAATCCTTTTGACCTGAAGGCGGTCAGCGCGTTCTGCAAGGAACATGGGCTCTGGCTGATTGAGGATAACTGTGATGCATTGGGGTCTGCGTATACAATGGACGGAGAGACAAAACTGACGGGTACGGTGGGGGATATCGGGACTTCCAGTTTCTATCCGCCCCATCATATGACCATGGGCGAGGGCGGTGCGGTGTATACGGACAATCCGCTTCTGCATAAGTGTGTGCGCTCCTTCCGGGATTGGGGGCGCGACTGCGTCTGCCCGTCGGGACGGGACAACCTTTGCGGGCACCGGTTTGACGGGCAGTATGGGGAACTGCCGAGGGGGTATGACCACAAGTATGTATATTCCCATTTTGGGTATAACCTGAAAGCCACTGATTTACAGGCGGCCATCGGGTGCGCCCAGTTGGAAAAGTTTCCTTCCTTTGTGGAGCGCAGGAAGTATAACTTTAACAGAATGAAGGAAAGGCTGCTTGCAGTGGAGGAGACAGCGCATATCACGGACCGGCTGATTCTGCCGGAGGCATGTCCCGGTTCCGATCCGAGCTGGTTCGGGTTCCCGATCACCTGCAGGAACGGTGTGGAGCGCAGTAAGGTGGTGCGTTATATGGAAGAGCACGGCATACAGACAAGGATGCTGTTTGCCGGAAATCTGACAAAGCATCCCTGCTTTGACGAGATGCGCGCCACAGGCGAGGGTTACCGCATTGTGGGCAGTCTGGAGAATACGGACCGCATCATGGCAGACACGTTCTGGATCGGGGTTTATCCGGGAATGACGGATGAAATGATCGACTATATGGCGAAAACGCTGACCACGGCGGTGTCAGAGTGACCGCCCTGTATCGGGATATCGCAGGAACGCAGATGCAGAGAGGCGACCTGTTATAAAATTATTTATGGCAGAAAAACAGAGCGAAAAGGAAAGAGAAGGGCTATGGATCAATGGACTTCGGATTAAATTTTTATAAAGGGAAAAAGGTGCTGATTACCGGACATACGGGATTTAAGGGAGCGTGGATGTGCGCAGTGCTTCTTGCGGCAGGCGCCGAGGTTACAGGATATGCGCTTGAGCCGCCGACAGATCCTTCTGTCTTTGCACTGACAGATATGGGTAGACGGGTGAACTCCGTTATCGGGGATATCAGAGACCTGGCGCATTTACGGCAGGTTTTTGAGGAGAACCGCCCGGAGATTGTGTTTCATATGGCGGCACAGCCGATCGTGCGGGAGTCCTATAAAGATCCGGTCTATACTTACGAGACCAATGTGATGGGGACGGTGCATGTGCTGGAGTGCGTGAGGACGTGCGAAAGCGTGCGTTCTTTTGTTAATGTGACCACAGATAAGGTATATCTGAACCGTGAGTGGGCGTGGGGATACCGTGAAAACGAGGAGCTAAACGGCTATGACCCATACTCCAATTCCAAGTCCTGTTCCGAACTGGTGACAAGCAGCTACAGGAACTCCTTCTTCGGGGAGGCGTCCGGACGGTCTGTGGCGGTTTCTACGGCGCGGGCAGGCAACGTGATAGGCGGCGGCGATTTCGCGGTGGACCGGATCATACCCGACTGTGTGCGGGCGGCCCTTGGCGGGCAGGAGATTATTGTGCGCAATCCTGCTTCCATCAGGCCTTTTCAGCATGTCCTGGAGCCGCTTATGGTTTATCTTCTGATGGCAGAGAAGCAGTATGGGAACCCGGAATATGCGGGAAGCTATAATGTGGGGCCGGATGAGACAGACTGCTATGCGGCGGGAGAGCTGGTGACGCTGTTTTGTGAGAAATGGAATCAGGCTTCAGGAGAGCATGTAAGCTGGAAGAATGTGTCGGACGGCGGCCCCCATGAGGCAAATTATCTGAAACTTGACTGTTCCAGACTGAAAACGGTTTTTGGCTGGCGGCCCGTGTGGAATCTGGAGACAGCCATGGAAAAAATCGTGGATTGGACGATGGCCTATCGGCGGAAGGAAGATCTGTATACACTCATGTGCAGGCAGATTGAAGCGTTTTTGGCATTAACCACAAAGGAGTAACCTATGTATCGCGTAGAAGACAAATATAACTGCAGTGCTGCGGAGCTGATCACGCTCCAGTCGCGGATGGAGGCGGTGCTTCGTCCGGACGTCAATGAGGGAGGGCCCGAAGGCTATCGGATCACCAGCCTGTATTTTGATGATTTCGCGGATTCCTGTCTGCGGGATACGGAGGACGGGGTAAACCGGCGCAACAAATACCGCATCCGGATCTATAATGATTCGCTGGACGTTATTAAGCTGGAGGTAAAGACAAAACAGGATAACCGTATCCTGAAGCGTTCCAGAAGTATTTCGATTGCGGATATGAAAAGGCTGATGAACGGAGAAGGTATTGAGGATACTGCTTCCGGGGACGATCCGGCGACGCTCTTTAATCTGGCGATCAAAACGCAGGGGCTCCGCCCCAGGGTGATTGTCACCTATGAGCGTAAGGCGTATGTGTATGAGCCGGGCAATGTGAGAATCACTTTTGACCGCAATGTCCGTGCAAGCGGTCGGGTGGAAGCATTCGGAGAGAAAAATATCAGCTATGATTTTTTGCAGGAATGTGATAAAGTGTTAGAGGTGAAGTACGACGAGTTCATTCCGGATTTCCTGTTACAGCTTCTGGAGCTGGGAAATATGCAGCAGTCGGCTTACTCTAAGTACCAGTTATGCCGTGAGAGGGTAGATTTGACATAAATACAATACATCAAGAGGCGAAGAACGCTTCAGAACGGAGGAAAAGATGTCAATTAAGGATGTAATTAAAAACAGTGTATATGAGAGTCTGGGTGGCGGAACCAATCTGTCCGCCAGGAGTATTCTGCTTCTCATCGTCATTGCGGCGCTGGTGGGTCTTTACATATTCGCGGTGTACAAGCTGTCCTCCAAGTCGGCTTTTTACTCTAAGGATCTGAATGTGACCATTGCGGGTATGCCGATTATTGTGGCGGCGATCATGATTGCGATGCAGTCAAACCTTCTGGTGTCTCTTGGTATGGTAGGCGCGCTGTCCATTGTCCGTTTCCGTAATGCGGTGAAAAACCCGATGGATCTTCTGTATCTGTTCTGGTCGATCAGCGCGGGTATTATTGTGGGTGTAGGGCTCTATGTACTGTCCTTTGTGCTGTGTATAGTGATGACACTGTTACTTCTTGTACTGGATCTGGTACCCAATGCCAAAGCGCCTGATCTTCTTGTGCTTCGCGCGCTGGCGGCAGAGGTTGATTACAGTGAAGTGGAGAAAATTCTGAAGGAGAACTGTAAATACCACAAAGAGAAATCCAGAAGCATTAAAAACGGCGAGTCGGAGTTGATTATTGAGATTAAGACGGCAAAGAAGGAAGAGCTTTTGGCTGCCTTTTCCAAAGTGAAGTGCGTGACGCAGATCAATTGCATCTCTCACGACGGGGAGTGCAGAGTATAGCTGCATGGATGTGAAAAGAAAGGAATTTGTATGCTGTTTGCGATAGCGGCGTTGTATGGAAATATTCATATTTATAAAAAGCGGAAAAGCATAAAAGACACAGGCCTTGGCTCTTATATGGAGGCCTGTTGTCTGTGGATGCTTTTTCTTTTTGCGCTGACGGAGGGGCTGTCCGTCCTGCATGCCCTGCGGTTTCGGTTCCTGTTTGCATCCTGGGGGCTGCTGGACGTGCTGCTTTTGTTTCTGCTGGCAGTGCAATGGAGGCGGTCGGGGCTTTCTGTAAAGTCTGCCATAGAGGGAGCGTGGGCAGCCGGAAGACAGGCGCTCAGGGAAGCGCCCTGTTACGGCATTCTTCTTGTAACCGGCGCGGTTGTTCTGGCGCTGTCCCTGATTACCACGCCCTATAACTGGGATTCCATGACCTATCATCTGCCGAGGATTGCCCATTGGGCGCAGAACCGTTCGGTGGCGCACTTTGCGACAAATTCGATCAGGCAGATATCCAGTCCGGTGTTAGGGGAGTTTGTCAATCTGCATGTCTATATTCTGTGCAGGGGGCATGACCTGTTTTTCAATCTGTTACAGGGGACGTCCTACCTGACCTGTGCGGTTATGGTAGCGGCTATTGCCGGTAAGCTTTCCTGCGACAGGCGCTTCCGTTTTCTGGCGGCACTTCTTTACATGTCCATGCCCATTGCCTTCGCGGAAGCACTGACCACGCAGGTGGATAATTTTGCGGCGGTCTGGCTCCTGTTTTTTGTGTACCGGCTGCTGGAGTATACGGATCAGGAAAAGCCCATGCGGTTTGACAGGACTACTGTCTGCAGAGTGGGAACCATGGGTTTGTGTGTGGCGTGGGGCTATCTGTCAAAACCTTCCGTCTGCGTGGGGATGGTGGTCTTTGCCCTGTGGCTGCTTGTTGTCTGTGTCAGGAGAAAGGACAGGGTGCGTGACCTGGCGGGAATATTCTTCTGTGCGCTGCCTTGTGTGGCGCTGCCCATGACGCCTGAGATCCTGCGGAATTTTAAAAGTTTTGGCGCGTATGCCAGTCCCAGCGCAGGCGCGCAGCAGTTGGTGGCGACAGTGCAGCCTTCTTATCTTTTTATTAACATGTTAAAAAATTTTTCTTTCAATATGCCCACGCCGCTTGTGAGGGACGGGCATGAAATTTTTGCCGTGTTTGCCGTGAAAGCGGCCGCACTTCTGGGGGTGGAGCTGGATGCGGAGGCGATTTCGGAGGCGGGGAGAGAGTACGGTCTCCATGAGGCCGGCGACTATGGCTGTGACACGGCGGTCAATCCTGTTGTACTCTGGCTTTTTATTTTCTGCATCCTGTGGGTGCTCCTGCGGTTTGGAAAGACGCAGTGGGAAGGGTGCAGCAGGGGATATGTGGCGGCGGCTGCGGTTTCTTTTGTGGCTTTCTGTACGGTACTCCGGTGGGAGCCCTTTGTGAGCAGATACATGATTTCTTACCTGGCTCTCCTGTGTCCGGTGATTGCGGCAGTTGTGCAGACGGAGACGAAGGGGGAGAAGTCGGGCCCTCTCCGGTGGGGCATTGTGGGCACGGTGAGCTTTCTGTGTGTGATGGAGCTCTTAAGTCTCTCACGCTACCACTACAAGATCTGGAAGGAGCATGCGCGCACCAGGCCCTACAGCTATTTTGCGGGCAGATGGGATGAGATGGCGCCCTATGCGGCCCTGACGGATGAGATCAAGTCGCAGGGGTACGAAAATGTGGGACTGTATCTGAAGAAAGCGGATGACTTTGAATATCCGTTCTGGGCGATGCTGGACGGATGCCGTCTGGAGCATATTCTTGTGGATAACGAAACGGCCGGTTATGTGGATGCAGCCTTTGTGCCGGACTGCATTATCTGGTTTGGAGCGCTTCCGGAGGAGGAGGTGGAGATCGGCGGGCGGACCTACGGCCGGGTGACGGAGTTTTCCAGGAAGGAATACCTTTTAGAAAACTGAATCTTGTGGAAAAAAGGAAAAAATCACAAGATATTGTGGAATTTTCTCTTGCATAATATAATTACGGGTGTTATAATCATGATCACAGGGTAACATAATGATTTATTATGGCAACTACTTAAGGCCGGACTCGAAAACATTTCCTGTTTCTTCGGTGTTTGGCCTGCCAGATCAATTGCCCTGAAAGCATGTTTTTAAATGTAAGCTGAAGACACGTAAAGTACGCAGGGGAAAAGGTGAGATAGGAATGAGAAAGACAGAGGTATTCGCATTGTTGTGGGCATTTGGCCTGGCGGCAGGTGCAAATGGCGTGACGGTTTTTGCGGCGGAGCAGGGAGTGGAAGCTGCGGCAAAAGAAGAGACGGAGACGAATGCTTATGTGAGCAGGATTGTCAGTTTTACGGACGGCACAGGTATGCGGGTGACTTATGATGCAAATGCTTCCAGACAGTATGTCTATGAGGTTGAGAAGGGTGTGCTGAGAGACGTCAAAGTGAAGAAGACCGACAAGGAAGGAAATGCGGTATTGGAGGCAAACAACTTTGAGGGCACCGTGGAATTGCAGCAGCCGGAGGGGGGAGAAAAGTATACATCCATCGCGGCGGATCTTTTTGGGGGCAATACGCAGGTCACTTATGTGAAGCTGCCTGCCGGGGTGACTACGGTTAAGGCGGAAAGTTTCAAGGGATGTACAGCCTTGAAAAGCGTATATCTGCCCTCTACGGTAAAGACAATAGAGAAGGATGCCTTCCGGGACTGTACGGCTATGACCCAGATTGCGCTTCCGAAGTCGGTGACGGTTATTGGAGACGGCGCTTTTAAGGGCGACTCAAAGCTGCAGAAGGTCTGTTTTAAAAGTGAGGATTCGGATGGGCTGACTTCCATCGGGGCGAATGCTTTTCCGGGTGCAGATGAGGCGCAAAAGCTTGTAATTATGGCAAAAAAGGGAGGCGAAGCACAAGCCTATGCAGAGAAAAACGGGCTGACGTTTGAGGAGACTGCGCCCGAAGAATAAGAGAAAATGTCTGTCAACCGACGGCCGGACCGGCTGTCGGTTTTTGCGTGGCAGGCAGGTCAGTCCGTGTTTTTCAGGAATTTAATATATTTCAACAGATCGCGCCGGTCTTTGACGTTCAGTTTTTGGAGATCATAAACTACGTCGTGCATGGTGGTGTCTCCCAGATATTTTCCGTTCAGGTTGGTATTTCCGAGATAACCGGTATCTGCGCCCAGCAGATAATCAGTGCTGACTTTATAGTATTTCGAGAGTTTGACTACGACCCAGATGGGAATCTCACGGTGGCCGTTTTCGTAGTTGGAGTAGGTCTGCTGTGACACACCCAGATATTCAGCGACTGTCTTTTGCTTGATATCGCTGTCTTCCCGCAAATCCCTGATGACCATGCGCAGTTCCTTCATACTTACAGGACTCCCTTCTTCCAAGTAGTTTTGACAAATTTGTTGTCCTACATGCTAACACACAACAAAAAGTGGTAGAGGAGAAACCATAAAGAGAAAAGAAAGTGGATTGCATACAACAAATTATTGTATAAGGGCAGGGAATTTCTTTGTTTCCTCCTTGCAAATTCTACCCCATGTAGCTATAATCATATCTATACTGCAAAAAGGGAGAGTCTGGAAAGGAATTTGTCAGCGCATGAAAAAAATAGAGAACAAGTATTGGATTCCCGCCATTGTTTTACTGTTATGGATGGGAATTTTTGCTTTTATGAATGGAAACTGCCAGTCGCTTTGGGCGGATGAATTGTCGTCGGTCGGCTTTGTCAGGCAGGGAATCGGGTTTCGGGAGCTTATGGAAACTTACTGGCACAGGGAGAGTAACCTGCCGCTTTATTCTTTTGTTCTATACCCGGTATACAGAATGATGCCCTACGGGGAAAAGTTTCTGCTGATTCCTTCCATACTGTTTTCTCTGGCGGGGATTGTGGTGCTGGCCATGTCTGTAGAGAAGCTGAAAGGAAAGAGGGCGGGATTTATCGCCCTGTGTCTTGGCGTTTCATCCGGAACTCTGATATGGCAGGCCGCCTGGGAGGTGCGCTGTTACGGGCTTGCTTTTTTCCTCTCAACGCTTGTGCTGTACACGTATATCGGGAAAACCATGCATCAGGACAGGCGGCATATGATCCGCTGCGGATGTGTCATGGTGTTCTTTTTATGGGTGCACTGGTTTGCCTATATTCTGCTCGCCCTTTACGGTCTGGCCGATTTGGCGCTGATTGCCAGACGGAAACAGTCCTGGAAACATCTGCTGTGTTATGTGCCGGCAGGCGTTTTTGCGCTTCCCTGGCTGATATCGTCCCTCTATTATAAATATGCGGTGATTGCACAATACTGGGGGAATCCGCCGGTCTTTAAGGATATGGTCTGGACGGTCCTGTTTTATCTGAGCGGAAACCGAATCTTATGGTATCTGTGTATGCTGACAGGGGCGGGGCTTATCCTGTGGGCTCTGCGGCAGGCGGGACAGCCGGATTCGGAAGAAAAGAAGAAAGTGTTTTTGACAGCGCTCTGTGTGGCGGCGATCGGATGGGAGATCGGCATCGTCTTTGTGTTCAGCAGGTATATCCGGCCGGAGAGCTCCCTGTTTGTGGAAAAGTATTTTACGGTGATACAGCCGCATATTCTGGCAGTCACTGCCTTTGGCGTGGACTATATCCTGGATGGGGCGGATAAAATGCGAAACAGACAGGAAGGGAACGCTTCGCTTTTATGGAAGGGCGGGGCCTGGGCTGTCAGGGGAGCGGCCGCGCTGGTGATGGCGGCGGCCTTCCTCGTATGTTACCGGGATCAGTATATTGCCATTCGCAAGCCCTTCGAGCAGTATCGTCAGGCGGCGGATGATCTGATTGCGGATAAAGGCATCTGGGAGGAGGACACGCTGTTTCTGGCTTCCAATGAATACTGTGTGCTGGACGGCTTTATTGCCTACTATTTTGAGAAAAGAGGGTATGAACCGCCGCGGAATATAATAGACAGTGGAGTCCACTGCAGGGAGGAAACCCGGTTTTATAAAAACTATACGCAGGTATCCGAAGAAGAACTGGCTGCCTTTGGGAAAATTTACTGCCTCAGAATCCACATGGGAATGGATGATGAGCTGAAGGAATTTTTGGAAACACACTATGAAAAGGTGCAGGATGCGGATGTCAATGGGATAGAAATATGGGAACGCCCGTATTGAGTTTTGTGGAGGCAGGATCTATGAATCAAAATCATTTGTTTTACAGAATCGTAAACGCTGTGCTGCGCCTGCTGCTTGCGGGGGTGGTATTTGTGCTGTTTCTGCACAGCATTTTCAGCACAAGCTTTGTGGGCAGGCTGATTCTTGCGGACGGAAGCGGTCAGGAGCGGACTTTTAACATAGCGGACAGTCCCCTGCGGCATCTGCTTGTTTTTTTGGCGGCGACGGCAGTGCTCCTGATCGGGAGGCAGACGGTGAGAACGCTTAAGGGGCTCGGGGGAATGGAGAGGCGTGAAGGCGTTTTGGTCCGGCACAGAGAGGTGTTTTTTTGGGGGCTGACTCTTCTTACGCTGGTTTTGGGAACCGCTTATGTGCTTATGACAAAACTGCATCCGTCTTCCGACCCGGCCAAAGTGTTTGCAGCCGCCATGCAGTGGCGGCAGGGGGATTTTTCAGCCTTTGAGGTGGAGGAATACCTGTTCAAATATCCCTTTCAGTCGGGCATCGTTCTGTTTTTCTATCTCCTGAGCTTTCTCTTCGGTGTGGACAACTTTGTCGGTCTCCAACTGGTGAATGTGATCTGTCTGGCTGTGATCTACGGCCTGCTTGTGAAAATGTTTGTCCTTTTTTCCTCTCTGGGAGGAAAGGAAGAGGCAAAAGGACGGCAGACGGCGGTGTATCTGGGCGTGCTTGTCTGGGTGCCGCTTTCCTTTTATGTGACATATCTCTATGGCATCCTGCCGGGTATGGCGCTGTCTCTTGGCGCGGTTTATTTTTCCGGGCGCTATCTCCTGACAAGACGTTACCGTTACATCGCGGCGGCTTCTCTGTGTATGGGGCTTGCCACGGTGGTTAAGATGAATTGCCTGATTTATCTGATTGCGATTGCCTGTTTCCTTGTCTATGACGCGGCAGAGCAGTTTTTCTTCTCGCAAAAAAGGCAGTGGGTCAAAGGGGGCGTTTCGCTTCTTTTCATTGTATGCATGGGGCTGAGTGTGGCGCTCTGCACACAGCTTAGCAACTGCCTGGTGGAGCGGATCACGGGGCGGGAGCTGGGAGAGGGCGAAGTGATGCTATCCTGGGTGGTTATGGGGATGCAGGAGGCGCCGCTGGGACCGGGAGGTTACAATGGTTACAACAGCGAGGTGTATACCGCGAATGACTATGACACGGAGAAAGTGACGGAAGCGTGTCTGGAGGATCTGGGTAAAATCATGACACGGATGTCAGAAAATCCGTTGGATGAAGGGCTGCCCTTTCTGGCGAGAAAGACGGCCTTCCAGTGGAATGATCCCACTTTTATCTGTCTGGACCGCACCCGGGGAAGAAAATCGGATGCGGACATGCCGTTGTGGTTAAGCAGTCTGATTGAGGGAAGGGGGAGTGTGCGGCTGTCCGTTTTCCTCAACTACATGCAGACGGTCATTCTGCTTGGCGTGCTGCTGTTTCTTGTTCTCAGGCGGCGGAGCGGCAATCTCTACGAACTGGCAGGGGCAGTGGTTTTTCTGGGCGGTTATCTCTTCCATACGTTCTGGGAGTCCAGCGCGTCCTATACGATACCCTATTTCATACTCCTCGTTCCCTATGCCGTCTGCGGCATGGCGGAGTGGGCGGCATTTTTGGAAAGAACGGCAGAGAGAATCAGGGAAGTGAAAAGCGGGCGTGCGGAAAAAACCAGTCCCGGAAAGAAGGAGATTGTGTCTGTGGCCTTTGCGGCAGTGTTTGTCCTGCTTCTTGCGGCGTTTTTCCGGACAAACCTCTTTGACAGGACGATCGCCCTGAATGACGATCTGAAGGGGATTGACGCCAGCGCGCAGTTCTACCAGACAGGAGAGTGGGACCGGGGATTTTAAGGTGTTCAGTGGGTAAGGAAAAAACGGAACAAACCATAGAGCCGGTGGCGGATGCAGAAGGCATACAGTTTGTTGTGAAGGCCGTTTATATCGCGGATCCTGACAGTGCGGAAGGCCTTTTTGACAGGCGGCCAGGCGCACTCGTCAAGGAAGAGAGGGCGGGTCTGGCTGCGGGAGCCTGCCATATTGGAGAAGACAGGGATAAAGGTCAGAAGACACTGGTAGACGAAATAGTAATCGAGCTGCCGCTCCAGGTCAGGGTAGACGGAGAGGTCGATAATTTTGAGGAGCGTGTCGAACAGCGTCCGGTTTTCCGGCAGGCGGTTTTCATCCATGTTGTGCGTGAGAGAAGAAGAGCTGCTTCTGTAATAATAGAAAAATTCATCGCAAAAGTAAACGGAAGAAGATTCTAACAGGCAGATGTAGGATACGAGGGCGTCCTCCCCCACTTTGACAGAGAGGGGGACGCGATACAGATTTTCTGCAAGCAGATTGCGCCGGAACAGTTTGTTCCACAGATTGGGAGCAATCCCGTAGGTAAAGTAAGTGCCGGAGTAGAGCATACGGGGATAGACCTGCTCCTCCAGTTTCGCCTTTTCGTACAGGCCATTCCGGAAAGCGGAGCGGCACTGGATATCTCCTTTGGGTGTGACGGCGGTATAATTGCAGCAGACCGTGTCCGCGCCGGTATCCTTTGCGGCGGCGCACATTCTCTGGTACATGGCGGGGTGGATCCAGTCGTCGCTGTCCACGAAGGCGACGTACTCGCCCTTTGCGTGCCCAAAACCTGCCTGCCTGGCCGATACCAGTCCGCCGTTTTCCTTGTGAAAACAGTGAAAGCGCGCGTCCTTTTCGGCATAGCTGTCACAGAGGGCGCCGGAGCCGTCGGTGGAGCCGTCGTCAACAAGAATCACCTCGAAGTCGGTGAAGGTCTGGGCCAGAATGCTGTCAAGACATTGGGCGAGGTAGGGTTCCACATTATATACGGGTACAATGACGGTTAAAAACGGATTGGACATGGCGTGCTCCTTTTACCATACAGGATATTTTTATCTTACATTTTATCCCCCATTCTTTTTTTTGGCAAGTGGAACGACTCCTTGCTTTTTTTATGGTATCAGGGTAGAATAATATTGTCTGTTCAGAACCGCATCGCATGTTCGAGGCTGGCTCTGAGTAATGACAGGGAGGTTTTGCGTGGAAAGGATAAAAGCGGTTTTTTGCTTTGACGAAAATCTGACCAGACCGGTACAGGTGGCGGCCGCCTCTCTGGTTGACAGTTGCGTGCGCGAGTCGCTTCACTGCGAGATCCACTGTGTCTGTACGGGACAGGCGGGAAATGTGGAGAGTGATTTACGGCAGGTGGTTGCCGCGCGGGATTCGGCATCGACTCTGATGATGCATTGTATCGAGAATCCGTATGCGGATTCTTATAAAGTGAGAGGCATATCTGCGGGAACCTATCTGCGGCTGGCTCTGCCGGAACTTCTGCCGGAGACAGATAAGATTTTATATATGGACGCGGATATTCTGGTCAGGGGAAGTCTGCGGGAACTCTGGGAAACGCCCATGTCTGGAAAAGCGGTGGCGGCGGTCAGGGGCGCGGTGAACCTGCCTGACAAATGGGAGTGGAACAGGCAGAGGGATTACTGGCATCTGCTGGAGGGACAGCGGGGAAATTATTTCAATGCGGGCGTTACACTGTTAAATCTTTCGGAGATACGCCGGCGGGATCTGAAAAAAACATGGGATGAACTTGCGCGGCAGAAGCTCTATTATCAGGATCAGGATATTTTGAACATTACCTGCAGGGGAGCAGTCAGCTATCTGCCGCTGAAATATAACCGTCTGGCTTATATGCCGGAGGAAGAATATCACAAATTCGTTGAGGAAGGGCTCTGCACGCAGGAGGAGTTTGTACAGGCCATGGAGGCGCCGGCCATTATCCACTATGCGGGGGACAAGCCATGGAAACGCTATGACACGAATTTAGGCAGCCTTTGGTGGTCGTATGTGAACGGTAACGCGAATCTTAGGGGGCTGTTTGATGAGAAGAAGGCGCGCCGTTATCATGGACCGTCGCTTGCCTGCCGGGCAGTGCGCAAGGTAAAAAGAATCCTGGGCGGCGAAGAATAAAGAGGAATAATCGAGAGCATGAAAATCATATTTATCATTCCCAATATGACGGGCGGCGGCACCGAGCGGGTGATTTCCCTTCTCTCCGACGAATATGTGAAAAAGGGATTTGATGTGGCTGTCATGCAGTTTGCAGGATACGAGCATGCATATCAGTTGAACGGGAAAGTGGAGGATTTCAGTGTTGCCCCGAAATCAAACGGGAATCCTTTTATCATGATAAGGCGTCTGGCTGCCATGCGGCGGTATTTCAGGAAAAACCCGGACAGCCATATCTTTGCATTCTGCGTGATGGGAGCGGTATTTGCAGTGATGACCACCTGGGGAATGAAGATACCCATTATGGTGGCGGAGCGCAACAGCCCGGACAGCTGTAATGTTAAGGCGCTGCGCAACTGGGCTTACAGGCGGGCCGGGAGGATCACTTTTCAGACGGCGGACGGTATCTCCTATTTCCCGGAAGAGATAGCCAAAAAGGCGGTTGTGATACCTAATCCGGTTGACCCGGATATGCCGGAGGCCTGTACGGGCAGCCGCAGCCGTAGGATTGTCACGGCGGGCAGACTGCATAAACAAAAAAATCACGCGCTGCTTCTGGAAGCGTTTGCGGACTTTTCGAAAAGGTTTCCGGACTATGAGCTGCATATATACGGGGAAGGAGAATTGGAGGGGCGTCTGAAAGAGCAGGCGGCGCGTCTGCAGATCACATCCCGGGTGGTGTGGCACGGTTTCTGCCCGGACGTGAGGGAACAGATCAGGGACGCGGCCATGTTCGTGCTGTCCTCAGATTACGAGGGGATTTCCAATTCCATGCTGGAGGCGCTCTCCATGGGAATACCGACCATTTCCACGGACTGTCCTATTGGAGGGGCAAGAATCTACATTGTGCAGGGAGAGAGCGGGCTGCTTGTTCCCGTGGGAGATAAGGAGGCGATGGCAGAGGCGATGTGCCGCATCGCTTCCGACGGGGAACTGGCGAAACGGCTGTCGGCGGGCGCGGTGCAGATCAGGGAGAAATATTCCGTACAGAAGATAGCGGAGAAATTTCTGGAGGCGGCCGGTATATGAGCACAGTGACGATTCTTACACCAACCTATAACAGGGCCGGTTTTCTCCCTAAGCTGTACGAAAGCCTGCTTCGGCAGACGAATCCTGATTTTGACTGGCTTGTTGTGGACGATGGAAGCGGCGATGCCACACCCGGGCTGATCCGGCGGTATATGGAGGAAAAGAAAATCCGAATCTCCTATGAGAGACAGCAGAATGCAGGAAAGCATACGGCGTTAAACAGAGGGATCGCCATGATAGAGTCGGAGCTGACCTTTATTGTGGACAGCGACGATTATCTGCCGGAAGATGCGGTGGATACGATTCTCGCCTTTCATGGGAAATATAAAAAGACGCCGAATCTGTGCGGTTACAGTTTTTTGAGATGCCACAGCGACGGCAGGGTGAACACGGCCTATTTCCCGGAGGATGAGAAGAAGGACACGTATCTGCATGTCCGGATCAACGGGAATATCGGCGGGGATAAGGCGGAGGTCTTTTACACGGAGATCCTGAAGAAATATCCGTTCCCTGTCTTTGAAGGGGAAAAATACATGCCGGAGGATGCGGTGTGGATGCAGATGTCCGGGCCCTATCAGATGGTGCATATCAATAAAAATGTGTATATCTGTGATTATCTGGAGGACGGTCTGACGAACACAGGGCGTAAAATGAAAATCCGTTCCCCGAAGGGGATGGTACTGCGCTCAAAAATATATTTGGAAAACCGGGAAACCTGTCTTAAGGTCAGGGTGAAGATGATGCTTCTCTATATTATTTACGGGCATTTTGCGGGATACGAAAGAAAACAGCTCTTTGCACAGATCACAGATAAACTGTTGTTTATTGCCTGTTTTCTTCCGTCTTTTGTCTTATATCAAAGATGGAACAGAAATTACTGGGAACAATAGATACGGTAAGGAGGACTTATAACGATGAAAATAGCAGTGGCAGGAACAGGATACGTGGGTCTGGTGGCCGGCGTGTGTTTTGCAGAGAAGGGACATGACGTCACCTGCGTGGATGTGGATGCGGCGAAGGTGAAGAGGATGGAGGCCGGCGAAAGTCCCATTTTTGAGGAGGGGCTGGAGGAGCTTATGCGCAGGAACAATGCCGCGGGCAGACTTCACTATACCACGGACTATGCGGAGGCTTACCGGGATAAGGACGCTATTTTCATCGGCGTGGGGACGCCGGAACAGCCGGACGGTTCCGCCAACCTGAATTACATCGCTACGGTTTCGAGGCAGATTGCGGAATCTGTGGAACGGGATTGCCTGGTGGTGGTGAAATCCACGGTGCCGGTGGGGACGAACGACAAGGTGGAGCAGTTTATCAATGATTTTCTGATCAGGGACGTGAAGGTGGAGGTGGCCTCCAACCCGGAGTTTCTGGCCCAGGGATCGGCGGTGCACGATACGCTGCATGCGGCCCGGATCATCATCGGCACGGAGAGTAAAGAGGCGGAGGAGACGCTGAAAAAGATTTACGAGCCCTTCGGGTTACCCATTGTCTCGGTGAACAGGCGTTCCGCGGAGATGATCAAGTACGCCTGCAACGATTTCCTGGCTTTGAAAATTTCCTATATGAACGACATTGCCAATCTCTGCGAACTGGTCGGTGCGGACATTGACGCAGTGGCGGAGGGTATGAGCTATGACGCCCGGATAGGCGCGAAGTTCTTAAATGCCGGCATCGGATACGGCGGCAGCTGTTTTCCCAAGGACACGAAGGCCCTTAAGTATCTGGCCAAGCAGTACGGTTATCAGTTGAAGACCGTGGAGGCGGCGGTGGATGTGAACGCTGCCCAGAAGACAAGGCTTTACCAGAAGGCCTGCAAGCGGATGATTACTTTCGAGGGTCTGAAGGTGGCGGTGCTGGGACTGGCGTTTAAGCCGGGAACCGACGATCTGCGGGAGGCGCCTTCGCTGGATAATGTAAAACTGCTTCTGGACAATGGCGCGCAGATCACAGCCTACGACCCGGTGGCGGCGGATAACTTCCGCAGGTTCTATCCGGAGGGGGAGAACGGCAAAGGCTCCATTGCCTATGTAAACAGCGCGGAGGAGGCGCTGCAGGGCGCGAATATCTGTTTTGTCTTTACGGAGTGGGAGGAGATCCGCAGTCTGTCTCCCGGGCTGTTCAGGGAACAGATGCGGATCCCTCTGGTATACGACGGGAGAAACGTCTACGATGTGGCAAAGATGAAAGAAGCGGGAATAGAGTATTACAGTATCGGCCGCTAAGGCGGAAAGGAACGGCATATGAAAGAGTTAGATCCCTCAAAGACATATCTGATTACCGGCGGCGCGGGTTTTATCGGATTTCATTTATCCAGAAGCCTTCTGGAGCGGGGCGCCCAGGTGGTCGGCTTTGATAATATGAACGATTATTATGATGTGAAGCTGAAAGAGGACCGGCTTGCGATCCTCGATTCCTATGACAAATATAGCTTTATCAGGGGAGATTTGGCGGACAATGCGGATGTGTTCCGGGTTTTTCAGGAGTACAGGCCGCAGATTGTGGTCAATCTTGGCGCCCAGGCGGGCGTCCGTTACAGCATCGATAACCCGGGGGCTTATATGGCTTCCAATATGATGGGATTCTTTCACATTCTGGAGGGATGCCGGTATTTTCCGGTGGAACATCTGGTATACGCTTCCTCCAGTTCTGTCTACGGCGGCAATGAGAAAGTGCCCTTTTCCACGGAAGATAAGGTGGATGAGCCGGTGAGTCTCTATGCGGCCACGAAAAAGTCAAATGAGCTGATGGCCCACGCTTACAGTAAGCTTTACAGGATTCCGGTGACGGGACTCCGTTTTTTCACGGTCTATGGCCCCTTTGGAAGGCCGGATATGGCTTACTACAAATTCACGCAGAAAATTCTGGCGGGAGAACCGATCCAGATCTATAACCGCGGTGATATGTACCGGGATTTCACTTACATCGACGATATTGTGCGGGGTGTGGAGAATATTCTGTGTAATCCTCCTGCCGGGAATGCGAAGGGCGCATTCTATAAGCTCTACAACATCGGCAACAACAAGCCGGTGAAACTGATGGACTATGTGGCGGCGCTGGAGCGTTGTCTTGGCAGGGAGGCAAAAAAGGAATATCTGCCCATGCAGCCCGGCGACGTGTATCAGACATATGCGGACGTCAGCGACCTGATGCGGGATTACGACTTCAAGCCGGAAACCTCCATCGAGGAGGGGCTTTCGAAGTTCGTGGAATGGTACAAAAATTATTACGGAGAAAAGGCATAAGATGAGCGAGAAAAAGCGAGAAATTCCGATTTTATATCTGGTGGTTCCCTGCTATAACGAGGAGGAGGTAGTGGAAAAAACCGCTTCCGTTATGAGGGAAAAACTGATCCGGCTGGAACGGGAAAACAAGATAGCCAAAGGCTCCAGGATCATGTTCGTCAATGACGGCAGCAAGGATGATACGCTCCGTCTCCTCCATGGAATTGCGGCGGGTGACAGAATGTTTTCCGTGGTAAACCTGGCGGGTAATTACGGACACCAGAGTGCAATTCTGGCAGGTATGATGACGGCCAGAGAGCATGCGGATGCGGTGATTACCATTGATGCGGATTTACAGCAGGACATTGAGGCGCTGGACCTGTTTCTTGCAAGCTACATGGAAGGGTGTGAAGTGGTCTACGGGGTGCGCAACGACAGGCATTCCGACGGGCTGTTTAAGAAGGCCACGGCTACGGCATACTATAAGCTGATGCATTTATTGGGAAGCCGTGTGATCACGAATCACGCGGATTACCGGCTGCTTTCCCGAAAGGCGCTGAATGCGCTTGCGGAGTATGAGGAAACCAATCTGTTCCTGCGGGGTCTCATTCCCACCATGGGATTTACTTCCGACGTGGTTTATTTTGATGTGAAGGCAAGAGAGGCGGGACATTCCAAGTATACCCTGAACAAGATGCTGACGCTGGCAGTGGACGGCATCACCTCCATGAGCATCCGCCCTATCCGTCTGATCAGCGGTCTCGGCTTTTTCGTTTTTCTTTTCAGCGTGGTCATGTGTGTGATCGGTCTGGTGGACTGGGTCAGGGGCAGGAATGTGCCGGGCTATACGACGACCTTATGTGTGACGCTCATGCTTGGCGGTATTACCCTGCTGTCACTGGGGATTATCGGGGAATATGTCGGCAAAATTTATATGGAAACAAAGCACAGGCCCAGATATATCATCGACACGCTGGTGTGGCGTGGAGATGAGGGGGAGGAGAAATAACAATGCTGACGGTGCTTTTTTCATGGGTGATTATCTGCGGGGCGGCTCTGCTTTTCGGCAAGGCGGTTGTGGACAGTGTGTACAAAAACCGCCTGGAAGTCATGGGCCGGCCAGACATTTATATCGTGACGGGCATCCTTTTTCTGAATGTTTATGCACAGCTTTTCAGCCTGTTCTATAAGGTGGCGGGGATCGCCTGCACGATTTTGGGAGCGGCCGGTATGGTTCTTTTTTTTGTCTGGATGTACAGGCGGTTTCTTCGGCGAAAAGATATCCGGCTCTTTCCCGGCTGTGTTGGGGTAAGACCGGCCCCGTGGCGGATTGTGGCGGCTGTCCTGTGTTTCATGCTTGCCCTGGTTTGGACGACCCAGAGTCCCGGACAGTATGACACGGGACTGTACCACGCGCAGGCTATCCGCTGGGTGGAGGAATATGGCGTGGTGCCTGGGCTTGGAAACCTGCACATGCGGCTTGCCTATAACAGTGCGTTTATGTCTTTGCAGGCCCTGTTCAGTCTGGGATGGCTGGTGGGACAATCGCTCCACAGCCTGAACGGTTTTTTCTGTCTGGCGGCGCTTGTATATGCCTTTTCCACGATGCGGCTGTGGGGGGAAAACAGTTTACGGGTCTCTGACCTGTTAAAATGTGTGATGGTGGTTTATGTGGTGCAGAAGGGCAGCGACATCGCTTCTTCCGGCACGGATATCGAGGCTATGCTGCTGATCCTCTACATTCTTGCGAAATGGGGTGAGTATCAGGAGGCAGAAAAGCAGGACGGTGTTTTGTACGGCTGGCTGTGTCTGGTGGGCGTGTACGCCGCCACGGTGAAACTGTCTGCCGCGTCCGCGGTCCTTCTGGCACTCTATCCCCTGTACCTGTTTATCCGGGAGAGGAATGTCAGAGCGGTCCTCGCCCATATGGCGGCAGGAGCGGCGGTTCTGGCGCCATGGCTGATACGGAATGTGGTCATTTCCGGCTATCTGGTATACCCTTACGCGGGAATCGACCTGTTTCATCCGGACTGGAAAATGGATCCGGCGGTACTTGCACAGGACAGTCTGGACATCAAAATGTTTGCCAGAGGGCTTAGGAGTGCGGCGGAGTATGACGACTCGCTGGCCGGCTGGGTTCCCCGCTGGTTTCTGTCCCAGAGCATGGGGGACCGCATTGTGCTGGCCGCAGGCGTAATCTGTATCCCGGTGATTCTGTATCTGCTGGTAAAGAGCTTCCGGGAAAAGGCGTATGCGCTGACGGCTTTTCTGGCTGCCGGAACAGTGAACCTGGTGTTCTGGTTTTTCAGCGCGCCTCACATGCGCTACGGAGGCCCTTATATTTATATGCTTGTGGTTATGACGCTGGGGACGCTTCTGGGAAGCGGAAACAGGCGCGGGTGTTCTTCGGGGAGCTTACGTCCACGGCGGATTGCGGCTGTGGGTGAAACGGCTCTGCGCGTGGCTGCGGTGGCGGTCGTTGCAGCGTTTTCACTGCGGTACGGATGGCGGGTTACGGAAATTCCCGGGGATGGAGGCCAAAGACTTTGTCAGACAGCCGGATTATCTGGCATGGCCGGCCACCCAGTACCCGGTAGACAACGTCCACATCTGGATGCCGGATGAGGGAGATCTGATCGGCTATTTTGCCTTCCCGGCCACGTCGCAGGGAAAACAGCTCAAGGTTTTGCGGCTGCGGGGAGAAAGCTTTAAGGAGGGATTTCGACATGAGTAGACCTGACATTCATGCGGACGATTATGCGCTTACTTTAAATACGTCGAAGGACATGCTGACATGTATGCGGACGGGAAAGCTCGACAGTATCAGTATTGTGCCCAATATGAGCTGCTTTGAGGCGTGTATGGCGCTTTTGTACGAGGAGATTCCAAATCTTCCTTTCCTGCCCCTGATGTCGGTGCATCTGGACTTTGTGGAGGGAAGGAGCCTTGCGGGGAGAAAGGCGGTTCCCGATCTGACAAAGCCCGACAGCGATATGATGGGGCTTGGCTGGAGCGGCCTTTTTTCGGCCTCCTACCTGCCGGGGAAAAGGAAGAAGATAAAGAGCCAGCTGAAGCGGGAGATCAGGGCCCAGCTTGCCAGAGTGCAGGAAGCCATAGAAAAGTGCATGGAAACCGCGAAAAGGGCAGGTGTTTCCTGCGGACAGAAAGGCCTTCGGATCGACAGCCACCAGCATGCGCATATGATTCCCGTGGTGTGGGAGGCAGTCTCGGAGGTGGTTTCTGAGGAGGGGTATGCGTTAGAGTATATCCGTAACTCCAGGGAGCCGCTGGGTATATTTCTGACAGAAGTGTCACTTTATAAAACCTACCGTCCCGTCAACTTTGTAAAGAACCGGCTCCTGGCTCTTTATTCCTGCAGGGCTGACCGCTATTGCCGGGCGCACGGAATGGGACAGATGTATCTCTGGGGATTGGTGATGAGCGGCCGCATGGACAGGCAGAGGGTGGCGAAGCTCTACGCAAAGATGAAAAAAAAGGCCGAAAAGGATGGGAGAACGCTGGAAATCCTGTTCCATCCGGGGCTTACTCTGACGGATGAAGTCACCGGTGAAATTGCCAGAGAGGCGGCGCGGGACTTTTATCTGCGCGGAGACAGGCATGTGGAGATGGAGACAGTCCTCAATATGAAGTGGTAGGGCGTTTCGCCGCTTTGTGCGCAAGGCCGGTTACTGCATGATCTGCTGTAATTCCGGTATCTCCTCTTTCAGGATTTCCATGAAGTATTTTGCCCCTTCATCGTTCAGATGGTCGGAGTCGGAGAACAGGGTCAGATTTTCCATAAATCTGCCATCGTGGGAGTAATCATAATAATTGACATCTGTGTCAGATGCAATCTGATTGACGGTGCTGTGGAAACGGTCGAGAAAATCTTCGGGTACCGGGTTGTTATAGTAGGCGGAAAAGGGCGTGGTGATGAGCACGGGAGTGATCCCGCGCTCTTTGCAGTAGCCGATCACTTCCCGAAGCTGCTCTTCGCGCTCGGGTAAAAAGTAGTTTTCCTTGTTGTTGAAATGTCTGTCAAAGCGCGCTGCGGCCCGATTGGCAAACTCTGCCACGGCGGCAGAGTCCATTTCCGGCGTGTCCGCATTCTCCTCCTGCGCGTGAACCGTGAGGCTGTCCGGCAGGAGCTTTAAAAGATCCTCCCCGGCCGACAGAATGGGAAACCTGGTGGTCACGATATCCGTAAACGGGTCGTAGTCGGGGATGTTTTTCGGGGAGAGGCAGTGATAGTATTTGACCGACAGGGCCTGGGCCTCGCTCTCGTTCACCGTCTCGTTGTTAAAGGAGAAATAGGAGACGGGGATGAAAAGCACGCAGTCGTTGTCCAGATATTCCCCGTATTCTTTTAACAGGGCCAGGTCGTAGGCGTAGGTCTGGCTCACGTTGCCGAAGTTGAAGCAGGAGTAACCCTCCCCGGTCCAGTCGTCGTAGATAAAGTCGTAGGCGCCGTGGGAGCTTCCCACGTTGGCGATCTCCACGTCATTGATCTGGTTTCCCAGCATCCGCAGATTCCACAGATCCCTGTATTTCTCGTCGTCGATCTTCCGATAGGGGATGTTCAGAAGGGAAAGGAGCAGGACGGCCGCCCCGGGGATGGCGATGCATTTTATGATAAATGTAAAAACTTCTTTTTTTCTTTTCATGAAAATTCCTTTCTGTGGCCTGGTTCAGCACGGATTCCGTTCAGCGCCCCATCGAAAAGGCGTGTTTTTTGTCTGACAGATACCGCTCCGGCCGGTCGGTTAAAATTGAAAATAGATAAACTCCGTGGCGATCCCTTTATAGGAAAACAGGGCGGTTGCCGCCAGAAGAAGCACATACAGAGTCCAGCGTACCAGACAGTTCTGCCGGGAGACCAGCTCTATCACGTCCTGTTTCAGGGACAGGAGATCCCAGACAAAGAGAACCAGGGCAGACAGCGCCATGCCGAACATGGACAGGTAGGGCATGTCCAGACAGATCACGGCGGTTTTTAAATAATTGAAAGGTCTTCCGATGTCCCAGAACAGCCGGGAGATAATCCAGAAGGCGTCCTGAATGGTGTTTGCCCTGAAAAAGATCCAGGTAAAGCACAACAGAAGGAAGGTGATCGGAAGCTGCCACCAGTGTTTTTTCCGGGTGACCGGAACGCCCCGTCTTGTCTTAGGATAGAGAAAAGTCTCCAGGATCTGCAAAATGCCGTGAACCGCGCCCCAGAGAATGTAGGTCAGGCTGCTTCCGTGCCAGAAACCGCTGACCAGAAACGTGAGAAAGAGATTCAGGCAGTGACGGAAGCGTCCCGCCCGGCTGCCGCCAAGGGGAATGTAGACATAGTCGCGAAACCAGGTTGAGAGGGAGATATGCCAGCGGCTCCAGAATTCCCTGATGGAAAAGGAGAAATAGGGATTCTTAAAATTGGTCATCAGTTCCACGCCGAAAAGTCTTGCGCAGCCGATGGCGATGTCTGAGTAGCCGGAAAAGTCACAGTAAATCTCAATGGCGAACATCACTGTGGTGATGATAAACACAAGCCCCACATAGCTGTAGGGGTTATCGTATACCTTGTCCACCACCGTGGCAAAGACGTCCGCTATCACCAGTTTTTTGAAATAGCCCCATGCCATCAGTTTCAGGCCGTAGGTCACATTTTTATAATCAAAACAGCGCTCCTTTTTTAACTGGGGGAGAAGGGAATCCGCCCGGCCGATGGGGCCGGCCAAAAGCTGGGGGAAGAAGGAGACAAAGAGGGCGTAGTAGCCGAAATGCCGCTCTGCCTTGATTTTTCCCCGGTACACGTCGATCAGATACCCCATGGACTGGAAGAAATAGAAGGAGACGCCTGCGGGAAGCAGGATCTTCAAGGTCAGGGGATGCATGGACAGCCGTCCGGCGTCGATCAGTGTGTTGAGCCGGCTGATCACGGGCGCCCCCATCTTGCATACAAGGAGAATGCCCACGAGGGGAAGCACGGCGCCAAAAAGACACCGTTTTTTTCCGCGGCTGTCCGCCGCCTTTTCCAGACCAAGGGCCAGAAAATACGTGAGAACGGTGGTAAAAAGGAGCAGAAGTCCATATGCTGCATGCAAATTCATGTAGAAGACGTAGCTCGCCGCCAGCAGGAAAATCCAGCGGTATCTGGCGGGCACGATGTGATACAAAATAAATGCCGCGGTCAAAAAGACGGCGAAGGTCATGGAATTGAAGAGCATGGTTTCCTCCGATTCTACTTAATAGGTTCCTTAATATCTGAGACTATGATATAATAGCCGCAGATGAAAAACAAGTCAGGAACAGATAAATGGCGATTACCTCTTTTTATTTTCTGTGTTTTTTTACAATCCTTTTAATGGTATATTACAGTATCCCCCGCAGATTCCAATGGGGCTTCCTTTTGCTGTGCAGTGTGGCGTACTGTCTGTCAGCGGGGCAGTGGGCGCTGATCCTCTACCCGCTTGCGTCCGTGGGCGTCTGCCATACGGGGACAAGGTTTCTTTCGAATACGCCTGCCGGGGAGGAGAAGAAGCGCAGGGGTATTCTTTTGGTGACTGCATTGGTCAATATCGGGATTCTCTTTGTCCTGAAATATGTGAATTTCCTGATCAATACGGTGGACGGTGTGGTGTATCTTCTGGGCGGCCCGGAAAACGTGATTTCCGCAGTGGATTTTCTTGTGCCGCTGGGAGTGAGTTTTTATACCTTTTCCCTTTTGGGCTATGTGTTTGACGTTTACTACGGGCTTGCCGTCCATCAGGAAAATGGACTGAAACTTGCGCTTTACGGCCTGTATTTCCCGAATCTGGTCTCCGGGCCCATCTTAAAATACAGGGAGCATGCGGAGCAGTTTTTTGAGCCCCATGCCTTCGATTACAGGCAGGTGGCACGGGGCTTACAGCGCATGGCATGGGGATTTTTCAAAAAGCTTGTGATCTCCGAGAGACTGGGCGTTCTGGTGAATACGGTTTACGGGGATTACGAGGGGTATCCCGGTGCCTATATCTGGGTGGCGACCGCCTGCTATGCGTTTCAGCTTTACACGGACTTCTCCGGCTGTATGGATATCGTGCTGGGACTTTCGGAGAGTCTTGGGATTATTCTGCCGGAAAACTTTCAGACGCCGTTCTTTTCAAAGAGTGTGGCGGAGTATTGGCGCAGATGGCACATTACGCTGGGCGTGTGGATGAAAGATTATGTTTTTTATCCGCTTCTCCGGTCAAAACTCTTTACGGATCTGAACCGGTCTTTCCGAAATAAATTTGGCAAAAAGCGGGGAAAACAGTACGCTACCTTTGCGGCCATGTTTGTTCTGTGGCTGACGGTGGGCGTCTGGCACGGGGGCGACTGGAAGTTCGTGATCGGCTCGGGTTTACTGCACTGGCTCTATATCGTGGCGGAGGAGCTTCTGGCGCCGCCCTGCGCCCGCGTGATGGAACGGTTACACATCCGTGCGGAAGGCCGGTTTGTGGCTGCTGTCCGCATTCTGCGCACGTTCTTTCTTGTGTGCATCGGTGATCTGTTTTTCCGCGCAGCCTCGGTGGGGGACGCGTTTTCCATGCTTCGGTGGGCGGTGTCTGTGTGGAATCCGCATGTCCTCTGGGATGGCGGTCTCTTACAGCTCGGTCTTGACGGCATAGAGATGGGGGTGGCAGTCCTTTCGCTCCTGCTTCTTTGGACGGTATCGCTTGCCGGGCGTAAAGGGCCGGTGCGGGACCGGATCGGGCAAAAGCCCCTTCCCGTGCGCTGGATGATCTGGTACGCGCTTTTATTCGCCGTGATCCTGCTGGGATATTACGGGCCTGGGTACAGCGCGGCGGAGTTCATTTATCAGGGCTTTTAGGGAAGCAGTGATTGAATCGGCGCTTCCATGGAAAATCTGATAGTAAAGAATGGGTTTTTATGGTAGACTATAAAAGATCGGTAATATTTAACATAGGAGACGGATGATGGATAAGATAGCGGTATTGATTCCCTGTTATAACGAGGAGAAAACCATTGCGAAGGTGGTGAGAGACGCAAGGGCTGCGCTTCCCGACGCGGTGATTTACGTCTATGACAACAATTCCAGCGACCGCACGGTGGAGCTTGCGAGAGACGCCGGTGCGGTGATCCGTTATGAACATATGCAGGGCAAGGGAAATGTGATGCGCAGGATGTTCCGCGAGATCGAAGCGGAGTGCTATATTATGGTGGACGGCGACGATACTTACCCGATGGAGTACGCCGGGGAGATGGTGGATCTGGTGCTTTCCCACAATGCGGACATGGTAGTGGGAGACAGGCTTTCCTCCACCTATTTTACGGAAAACAAAAGACCTTTCCACAATCTGGGCAATTCCGTTGTCAGGGGGAGCATCAACAGGCTTTTTGCATGTGACATCAAGGACATCATGACGGGATACCGCGCTTTCAGCTATGGTTTTGTCAAAACATTCCCGGTGCTCTCCACCGGATTTGAGATTGAGACGGAGATGACCATACATGCGGTCTACAATAACATGCAGATTGAGAACGTGATCGTGGATTACCGCGACAGGCCGGAGGGAAGCGAGTCGAAGTTAAATACCTTCTCGGACGGGTTTAAGGTGCTTCACACGATTTTAAAGCTCTATCGGGATTACAAGCCTTTTGGGTTTTTCGGGTTGTGTTCCGCTATTCTGACTCTGCTTGCGGTGGTGCTCTTTATTCCTATTTTGATCACGTATATCAACACGGGAATGGTAGACCGTTTCCCCACGCTCTTTGTCTGCGGGTTTATTGCCCTGGCGGCGGTCCAGTCACTCTTTACGGGGCTGATGCTGTCCAACATGGCGCTTAAAAACAGGCGTGATTTTGAATACCGCCTGACCCTTGTGACAAGGCGGGTGCGGGAAAAATAATGACAGAAAACAGGTCGGGGATGTATCGATGGAAAAGATAAAGGAAAGATTTACGCCGCGGGAGTTTGTGCTTACGGTATGTTGTGCGCTTGTATCGCTTTTGTGTGCGGGGCGGATTTTTCTGCTCCTTTATCAGGCGGGAAGCGTGTATACCATGGGGATATTCCCGATGGCCCTGCTGTTTGGCTTATATTGTCTGTGGAAAAAGGCTTTGTTTTTTGAAGAGGTCTTTTTTTCTGTTTCCGTGCGGGTTCTGCTTGCGGCCGGATTCACGGCTCTACAGGTGCTGGGCCTTTTCTGGAGCCATGACGGAGCAGGAAGTGCGCCGGAAGCCATGATCTGGGTGGTTTGTCTGACGCCCCTCGCCTTTGCGGGACAAAATATGCTTTTTTCGCTGGCAGGGGAAGCCGGGGGCGTGCAGACGGCCGCCGAAGCAGGCTGCCGGGACGGCGCGTGTGAGGGAGAGAAAGTAGGAAAAAGATCATTTTTCGGCGCTTTCGCGCTGGTTTTCGGGGGCTTCTGTATTCCTTTTGCCACCTACTATCCGGCCATTATGGCCTATGATGTGATTCCCCAGCTGGACCAGATCAGGGCCAGCGGACTGACCACCCACCATCCGCTGATTCATACGCTGTTGTTGAAGGGGTGTCTCGCGGCGGGGGAGTCTGCCCCCTTCTTTTCCAACGGGGACAGGGCGGGACTTGCAATGTATTCCCTCATACAGATGGCGGCGGCCGCGGGAGGTTTTGCATGGATCTATACTTTTCTGCGAAGACACAGGGTGAACAGGTGGCTTAGTTATGCGTTTGTTCTGTGTGCAGCGTTTTTTCCCACCCACGGGATGTTAGCGGTCTCTGTCACAAAGGATACCATTTATGCGGTTCTGGTCATGGTGTTTACGGCCTTTGTCTTTGAACTTTCGGTGCGGGAGACATGCCCGGAAAAGGGCTGGCTTGTATGCTATATCGTCCTTACGGCCCTGCTGCTTTTATTCCGAAACAACAGCATATATGCATGGCTTTTCCATGTGGCGGTCATATCTTTCTGCACGTGGAAGAAAAGACCCTTTTTCAGACGGCTTTTTTTCTGCCACGGCGTAGCGTTTCTCCTGTATCTGCTTGTGAACGGGCTTATGGTCCACGCGGTTTCGGCTACCAGCGACACTTACGCAAGAGAGATGCTGAGCGTTCCTGCCCAGCAGATCGCCAGAGTGGCGCAGTACCATGAGGAGGAGTTGACACAGCAGGATTTAGAGGCGCTTGGCGCTGTCTGGAAAGAAGGGCTTCCGGAGTATGAGCCGGCCATCGCGGACAGGAGTAAACGGGATATCGCCGGTGATCAGGAAACGCTCCGGCATTTTGCGGGAGAATGGATTTCCCTGGGACTGCGTTTTCCGGGTGAGTACGCGAAAGCATTTCTGTTGAAAAATAAGGGAATCTGGGATCTGACGGATACCACCTATTTGAATGATATCTATTCTTACGCGAAAGGATACCTGCAGATCACGTATCCCAGTGACCAGCAGGTTTACATGGATGCCCTTGCGCCGGGGTATGAGAGACATCAGAAATTGCAGATTCTGCAGTCTCTTTACCGCTATTTTGCGGCGGGGGATGAACTTTGGCGGTACTGTCCGCCCATGGCCCTTGTCATGCAGCCGGCTTTTTACACTTTTTTGCTGTTGTTCTGCTGTTTCTGTTGTATCGGGCTGAAAAAGCCGGTGCTGTTACTTCCGGCAGTTTTTCCGCTGGCTCTTCTGGGGACGCTGCTCCTTGGGCCCTGCGTGCTCACCCGTTACATGTATCCGCTGATGCTGTCAGCTGTGGTGCTGGCGCTGCTGCTGTTCGGGAGGGACGTCAGGGCAGATGGCAGATGAGTCATCCAGATGCCTCTTATAACGGCCGTAACTGATACACCATGTAGGTGGCGCCGCCTGCGGTGAAGGTATCGGCTACGGTGAGCCCGGCCCGATAGGTGTGCCGGAAATACATGACCACAGGGTGTTCTTCATTGTAGGGCGCTTCCTGTAAAATAAAATAGACGTGATCGCTTTCCACCAGATCCCGGCCAAACTCGCCAATGTCCCACGCGGCGAGTTTTTTCTGCGTATTGGGGTTGCACACCACGCCCCAGTTTGTGTAGAGGAAGTTCTGGCGGGTATCCTGTCCCATGGCAAAGGGTTTCTCGCAGAAATGTTCCATCGTACCGGAATCATAGGTCCAGATGTAAAAGTTGTCCGGGTGGGAGAAACAGTAAGATTTCAGACTGTTCCATGTCTCCTCATGGACAAGGTAATGCTGTCTGACGTCTTTTTGCGTGACATAAACCGACAGGACGCTGAGAGCCAGAAGAACCGGGAGGATGACCGTATACCATTTCTGCCGTCTGGTGTACAGCAGGTTAAAGGCCAGAAGGATGCCCAGGAGAATCAGGAAGTCCGTGGTGATCAGGGGTTGAACGATACGCTTGGGAAAGCGTCCCTCGTAGAGGACGTAAACCCAGCTCACACTCCGGCCAAACAGGTACATGAGGTAGACGAAAAGAGCCCGGGCATTGCGGCTGAAAAAAATCAACACCGGGGTCAGGAGCAGCAAAAGGCCGGTAACGAGATTGGCGGGCTGCATACCGTCCCCGTAGAAAAACACATTCAAAAGAGAGACCGCTATGTTTTTCAGACGGCCCTTTAAGGGGGTGCGGGCAAGATAGCAGTTTCTGGCGATATCGTGCATCTGTTTCCAGTCTTCCACGCTCATGTTGTAACCGATGTGGGGCGCGCCGTTTCGGCGGTACATATAAGTCTCTTCATCGATGTTAAGCGCCTGCAGCTCCTCCTTGCACTCTTCGTATTCCGGCCATCCGTAAAAATCGCCCACCCGTTCCCTGTAGTGGTTGATTTTCCTGAAGTCGGCCCACTCAGGCGAGGCGTAGGCGGCGGCGTTTGCGCCCCAGAGAAGACCAAGCCCAAGGCAGAGAAGCAGGGCGAACCCCAGAAGCTTAAGCGCAACGTTTGCATAGCCGCTCCTGTGGGCCAGAATCCACTTGGCAAGCCAGAGCATACCGGCCATGGGCAGCATGAGGTAAAAGATATTCTGCCGCATGGAAAAGGAGATCCAGGCGAAGAGAAACGTCGGCACATTGTCCAGAAAAAAGCCGGCGCCTGACTGGTTGACCCGGGAGGTGATAAAGCAGAAGAGAGCCGCCGCCGCCGCGAGTCCTGCGGTGGTGGTGTACTGCGCCTCCGAAATGACATTGAGATCCATGATGAAAAAAAGGAGCAGAAACGCGCACAGGGCGGGCCGCAGGAGGGGATCATCAGGGTGGTGCCTCCGCCGGAGCCGTATAAAGCGGCGGTAGACGGCAAAGAGACAGGCGGTCTGTACACCGTGCTGAAAGAGCCCATACCAGGGAAGGAAGCTCCAAAGCGTATAGAGCCTGGCGAGCAGCCAGGCGAGGGGATAGAGAAAAAACATGACATGGGCGTCAGGTGTACCTGTGTAGGCGCCGGACAGGGTGCTGTACATGCCCCAGTCATCGTTAATGCCATCCACCGGCGTTATGACAGTGAGCAGGACGGCATAAAAGACAATGAGAAGCAGGAGGAAAAAAAAGTCCCACCAGAGAGGAGAGGCGGGCTTTTTGCGGGCGCCTCCGGTTTTATGTCCAAATGTGAGCATTGAGGAAGGCTGGGTGCCCGAATTGATCAATGACATCGGCTTATCCTTTCGTAGGAGAGAAATGTTTCGCATATTTTTTCTGTATGACTATATACTTATTATATACTATACTATAA
>CAMQTN010000033.1 GCA_947037115.1 uncultured Lachnospiraceae bacterium | reverse complement strand
ATTATCCATTTTACATTAGCCCTTTTTTGAAAAAAGTTTCATTTTAAATATCTCCCTGATTATTATTCCGCTAATAATCAAGAGCCGGCCCTTCATCCAGATACGGCGCTTCCAGATAGTCGTCCAGAAAGCGGAGCCTTCCCTCCACATACTCATAAATATAACTGTCATCCCAATACGCGGTACCGTTGGGCCACCGTCTGTAATTGCGGTCATAGGCTCCCGAACCATGCAGGTAACTAAATTCCTCATCCAACATATGTACAAGTCTCTCACGGGACAGAACATCCCGGCGCAGGACGGCCCACCGCTCTCTCAAAAGCGTCCCGATCTCATCCGGGCGGCACAAAAAGAGCGCCTGCATATCCTTACTCCAAAGATTCGGGTCCGTGATCCTTTCCGGTTCATAAATGGTGTTATTAAATTCTTCCCCGTGACGCCAGAAATTCCCCCAGGTTGCATTACAGTCCCAGGGCACCTTAATCATGGTATAGCCAGGATCGGCATTTCCTCCCCACTCTGCCAGATAAAAGGTATTCTTCCGCTCATGGTTGTCACAGCCGTAAGAAAGCATAATAAAAAGATTGTGGTCCAGGGCATTCTCCATGTTGATCATAGATACTGCCTGCTCATAATCTGTGATACCATCCTGCGCCGTAAATACCTCCAGATACTCCTGTAACGGCAGCCAGTCATCCGTCTCATACACACTCGGATATTTGATTCCATACGCCTTACTCAGAACCGGAATCCAGTCCTGTGATTCGTCCGGCAGTTCAGGTCCGTAGCATTTGTACAGGATATCCTGCGTTTCCCCCAGTGATAATTCCTTTGCATCGATCCGTTCAGTCAGTCCGTACACTCCCAGATATGTATCATTGCAGAACAGCTCCACATACTCCATTGTGGTGCCGTCGTCTTTACTCACGGAATTATGGTATGCCATCTCCCTCCACACATCATAGGAAAATTTGTTATGAATCAGCCCCGCATCGTCATAAAGCGCTGCCAGAATCCAGTCGTCATCCTTTCTCATACCGAGCAGAGACTGTTTCTCATCCAATACCAGTTTGTATCCCTTCTTTTCAAATCCCCGGCTGGTGCCTCCCCTGACTCTGGTCTGGCAGGATACAGACACATAGTCCCTCCCCGGAAATTTCAGGTCAAAAATCCGCATTTCGGCTTCGCTTATATGGTCACCGATCATGCCTCCATCCTGTGTCTCAATCACCATGACAGGCATGCCGGAAAAAATCACACGGTAACTGCACCACTCCCTCGTATCCTCATTCACACAGTACAGTAAAAACAGATGCCCCTCCGCCAGAGCATCTGCAAATTCAGAAAAGTAACTGTCTTTCTGCCAATAAAGTTCTCCCTCGCTGCTGTCTAGCGCGCCGTTCCAGGAACCGGCGTCCATGCTCTGGGAAATGTAATAAATATCATCCGCGCTGTCATATGGCAGAGCCTGTCCGCCAAAGTAAAGCTCCGGCTTCACTTCATATTCCCTGTAATCCTCTCCCAGCATTTTTTGCAGCTTATCGGCGGCGAGTGCCGGAACAGAAAGCTGAAAACTCCCCGTCTCGTCAAAGATGCATCCCGCCAGAACCGGTCCCAGCAGACATATGATACAAAAAACCAGCAGAAAACGCTTCTGCTTTATCTTGCCGTAACCCATACCCCGTTTACTCCTTAAATGTCAAGCTGCATCTCCACCTCGGATTCGGCCTGCTGTTTAAACTCCTCAATCTGTACCGCAGAAAGTTCCGGCAGATCGTCAATGGATTTCACGCCAAAACTCCTCAGAAACTGCTCCGTCGTGCCAAACAGAAGGGGCCGCCCCGGCGCGTCCAGTCTGCCCACCTCAGAGATCAGATCAAACTCCAAAAGCCTGTTCACCGCATGGTCGCAGCTCACCCCTCTCACCTTCTCAATCTCCAGCCTTGTGATCGGCTGCTTGTAGGCGATGATGGAGAGCGTTTCTAACAGAGTGTCCGTGAGCACGAATTTTTTTGGGGTTTTGGCAATTTTAATCAAATACTCATAGAGCTCGCTCTTCGTGCACATCTGTACCGCATGATCAAGCGTGGTAAGTCCGATTCCCCGGTCCTCTTTCTGATATTCGGCCGCCATCTCCTCAAGAAGTTTTCTTGTCGTATCCTTATCCTCTTCGATCACAGCCGCCAGTCTGTCGATCTCCACCGAGTCCCCCATGGTGAAAAGAATCGCCTCCAGCACAGCCTTTGCCTTGTTTTTTTCCATTTTTATTTCCCCTTATCAACTGACGCTGGTCAGCTGCAGCGGTCCGTTATCTGCCGTCTCTTTCGCCGTAATGATAATATCCGCAAAAGTGTCCTCCTGCTCAATGCCGATCCGTCCCGTCTTGATCAGTTCCAAAATCACCAGAAAGGTCACGATGACCTCCATCTTGCTTGATTGTTTTTCCAAAAGCCTTCTGAAACTGAATTTCTTATGACTGCGCACATAAGCCTCCACATAGGTGGTCTTTAAATCAAGATCAATCTCATCTTTCTCAATCCTGCCAAAGGTGCTTCTGACAGGATCAATCTTGTCCTCCTGCCGTTTCATCATCTGTTTGAATATCTCATGGAGCCTGTTCAGGGTCATATCCCCGATCAGCTCCTCATAATTCACGGGCTGTCTGTAATCCGCCACTTCCGGCGGCAGGGTTGGCCGCTTGTAAAGGTTTCTCTCCGCGTCCACCATACGGTCCCGCAGCTCGTAGGACATATATTTGCACATCTTGTATTCCAGCAGCTTCTCCACCAGCTCCGCCCGGGGGTCTTCCTCCTCCCCCTCCTCGTTTACTTCCTTGGGAAGAAGCATTTTACACTTAATATCAATGAGGGTGGCCGCCATAACCAGAAATTCGCTCATGACGTTCATATCCTCGGTCTCCATCTGTCTGATATAATCCAGATACTGCTCCGTAATCTCCACAATGGGAATATCATAGATGTCCACTTTATTCTTGTCTATCAGGTGCAGAAGCAGATCCAGCGGCCCCTCAAACACCTCTAACTTCACAGGAATTGCCATAGCCTGTCCTCTCTCCCCATTTTTATCACAGTCTGCAAATTTGGGCGCAGGCACAAACTTGCGTTTGAAAATTTATTTTCAGACAACTACTTGTCCGGTTTTAAATCAATCACAATGAGCTCACCCGGATTAAAAATCCTGATCGGGAGCGTGTGGCTGCTCAGCCCCCGGCTTAAAATCATGGTACTTTGTTTCTCATAAAAGACGCCGCCGTCATACTTGGGAAACAGGGTCAAAGCCGGTGAGATCACTCCGCCTAAAACCGGCAGTCTCATGATTCCTCCGTGCACATGTCCCGATACCACAAGATCCGCGCCCCACGCCTCATAAGCATCAAAGTAGACCGGATTGTGGGCGATCAGCACCTGAAACATATCCCGTCTCGGTTCCCCCAGAATCTCCGGCAGGTAGGCTGCCTCCATGGGTTCCCTGCGAAAATGCTTAAAGTAAGCTCTTCCGATCTGCGCGCCGCAGACAGAGATGTTCCACTCCGGCAGACAGACGGTTTCATTGATTAACGGCTCTATCCCCGCCCTCTTCAGCCCGGAAAGATACCCCTCATACATCCCAGGGTACACATCGGGGTAAAGTCCGACGCGGTGTTCATGATTGCCCATACCATAGTAAATCCTATATCTGGCGGCAAGCCTCTCCATCAGCGAGAGGGCATGCCCGAAATCCGCGCCCCTCCCCGCCGTCAGCATATCGCCCGCCACCAGAATGCCATCCGGCGAAATCTCATCGATCGCGGCAATCAGCCTGCTGTTGTCCCTCCCGAAGGATTTATTGTGCAGGTCCGATAAGAGTACCATTTTACATGGCTTTATGATCTTATCGGACTTGATCTCATAAGCGATGGTCACAAACCGGTTACTGTCAAGGACAGCCGTAGACAGACATACCGCGCCTGCCGCTGCCACACAAATCAAAATACCTTCCCACATGCACCGTCTCCGTCCGGTTGCAGTTCTCTGTGGAACTGCAACTTATAAAGTATATCACACACTCCCCGCTTCCCGCAATCAGCGAACTTTTGTTCTAATCCGCCTCACTGTTCCCTGTACGTCACCGTTTCATCAGGTACAGTCCCCATAACTTCTTATAATAATCCTTATACCGTGCCTTCTCCACGCCCTTGGCAGCCAGTATGGAAACGCTGCCGATACGGGTGCCGTTCAGCTTATAGACCGCTTCTCCGACGGCGTCCCCCTCCGCAATGGGCGCAGTCACTACACCCGGCAGGCTGATTTCCTTCTCGATCTCATTCAGATTGTTTCCCGCCGTGTCAAGGTAGGAAAAAGGCGTCGCGTAAACCAGATTCACGGTATCCTCGATACCGCCCTCCACCTTCTGCGCCGGAAGCGCATCTTTGTTGTCGTCCGTATACATCTGGCTTACACTGTAGCCATAGCTTAAAAGGGCCATCGCGTCCTGGAATCTGGTCTTGGGATCGGGCGCAGCCATAACAACCGCTATTAACTCCATGCCGTCCTTGTCAGCCGTGGCCGAAAGACAGTAGAGCGCCTTGGATGTGGAGCCGGTCTTTAAACCTGTCGTCCACTCATACTGTTTGAGCAGTTTGTTGGTACTGGAAAGTGTGAATGTGCTTGTTCCCTGCGCCGTCCTGTGTTCGATATCCTCCATCCAGATCGTTGTGTAATCAAACACTTCCGGATGTTTTGTGATCAGCTCCCTCGACATGATTGCCACGTCCTTCGCTGAAGAGTAATGACCGTCAGAATCCGTCAGACCGCAGCAATCCTCAAAATGGGTGTTCTGCATGCCAAGGCTCTCCGCCCTGTCATTCATCAGTTTGACAAATTCCGACTCGCTCCCGGCTATGTACTCCGCCACCGCCACACTGGCGTCATTGCCGCTGGCCACTGCGATACACTTGATCATGGTCTCCAGCGTCTGCGTTTCTCCCTCCTCCAAAAACACCTGCGATCCGCCCATGGACTTTGCGTAGGCGCTGGTGGTCACCTGATCCTCCAGATGAATCCTGCCGTTCTTTAAATGATCAAAGATAATGAGCAGCGTCATGATCTTTGTGATGCTTGCCGGACTCCGCCTCGTGTCCGCATCCTGTTCACAGACCACCTGTCCCGTGGTTGCCTCCATCACAATATAGGACGGTGTGGCCACCTCCGGCGCGGCATTGACTGTTATAGTCAGTACCGAAAACAGCGCGTTGGTCAATAAAATACCCATCAAAAGCCATACAGCGATCCGCTTCTTTATTTTCTGCAAACTCTGTCACCCCTACCACTTCTTCTGTACTATACATATTGTGGTGGGACAATCGATATGCATAAATCGGGCAGGGAAATCCTTTCCGCATTCTCCTTGAATGGTTTACACTGTCGCAATTTCCTATAAAATAAAAACAGACCTGAAGTGACTCCTTCAGGCCTGCCTTTGTTTTTCTTAGTTATATTTGCGCTTTCTTGCTGCTTCGGACTTTTTCTTACGTCTTACGCTGGGCTTCTCGTAATGCTCACGCTTACGGATTTCCTGCTGGATACCTGCCTTCGCGCAGCTTCTCTTAAAACGACGAAGAGCACTGTCCAAAGTCTCGTTTTCTTTTACGATTACGTTTGACATTCCCGCACCTGACCTCCCTTCAGTCCCAGAGTATTTCGACTGATTGGGTTATTTGCGTGTTCTCACACAACACAAATTATACCACATTTTAGGTGTGAGTCAACCGAAAATTGTAAAATTATTCTTTTTTCCCGTTTTCCCTTCACGGACTTATCCCAACTGTCCTTCCAGTATCTCTCTCGTCTTCGCAATCGCCTCGTCGATCCCTGCGGGATTCTTGCCGCCGGCCTGCGCCATATTCGGCCGTCCACCGCCGCCGCCGCCGACAACGGCCGCGATTCCTTTTACCAGATTGCCCGCATGGGCGCCCTTCGCCATCGCGCCGTCGGTCGCCATGGCGATCAGATTTACCTTCCCCTCTTTCTCGGAGAGAAGAACCACCACGCCGTCGGAAAGTTTCTCCTTTAACTGGTCGCCAAGGTCTCTGAGGCCGTTCATATCCACATCTGCCACTCTGGAAGCCAAAAGTTTTACCCCTTTCACTTCCTGCACCTGATCCATCACGTCGCCAAGCGCTTCCTTAGCGGCCTTGCTCTTCAGGGATTCGTTCTCGCTCTGTAACGCTTTCATCTCTG
This sequence comes from uncultured Lachnospiraceae bacterium, assembly GCA_947037115.1. Taxonomy (GTDB): domain Bacteria; phylum Bacillota; class Clostridia; order Lachnospirales; family Lachnospiraceae; genus UBA3282. The sequence continues at coordinate 26,584 of CAMQTN010000033.1, read as the reverse complement.
CCATCAGGTGCTCGCACCGCTCCACCAGACTGGCCGGATTGGTCTTTAAGGTTTTTGCCGCCGCGTTAAGCTGTTCTTCCAGTCTCTGATAGTACGCCGTCACGTTGCTGCCTGTCACAGCCTCAATACGCCGCACGCCCGCAGCCACACCGGACTCGGACAGGATTTTGAAGGAACCGATCATCCCCGTGGATTTCACATGGGTGCCGCCGCACAACTCACTGGAGAAATCGCCCATCTGCACGACGCGCACGCTCTCCCCGTACTTTTCGCCAAAGAGCGCCATTGCACCTGATTCCTTGGCCTCCTCTATGCTCATTTCCTTCGTCTCGACTGCCAGATTCTCCGCAATCTTCCCATTGACGATCTGCTCCACCTTCTGCAGTTCCTCCACTGTCATCGCCGCAGAGTGGGAGAAGTCAAACCGGGTCCGTTCTCCGTCCTGATAGGAGCCTGCCTGCTCTACATGGTTGCCAAGCACCTCGCGCAAAGCCTTCTGCAGCAGATGCGTTGCGCTGTGGTTTTTACAGGTATCGCCCCTTCTCGCCGTATCGACGCTGAGCGTCACGGTATCGCCCGCCCTGAGCATACCTTTTGTCACTTTTCCGATATGTCCCACCTTGCCGCCAAGCAGTTTTATGGTATTCTCCACGCGAAATTCACCGTCCGCCGTGGTAATGACGCCGATATCGCCTTCCTGACCACCCATGGTTGCATAGAAAGGAGTCTGCTCCACGATCACGGTGCCGATCTCACCGTCCGTCAAAGCCTCCACCAGCTCTGTCTCCGTTGTGAGCACCGTTATTCTGGAGTCACAGGTCAGTCTGTCATATCCCACAAACTCCGTGGTGATGGAAGGATCAATCGATTCATACACAGTCACGTCAGCACCCATGTAGTTTGTCACCTTACGGGCCTTGCGTGCCTTGTCCTTCTGCTCCTGCATACAGGCCGCAAACCCTTCCTCATCCACCGTATATCCTTTCTCCTCCAGAATTTCTCTGGTCAGATCAAGCGGGAATCCAAAGGTATCGTACAGCTTAAAGGCGTCCGCGCCGCCAAGCTGCTTACCGTCTGCTACCGCCTCCATCATCTCATTCAGGATGCTGAGACCCTGATCGATCGTCTTGTTAAATTTATTTTCTTCCTGCGTCAGGACGTTAAAGATAAACTCCTTCTTCTCCTCCAGCTCCGGATAGCCGTCCTTTGAGCCCTCGATCACCGTACCTGCAAGCTCTGAGAGGAACACGCCCTGCACACCCAGCTTTCTTCCCTGGCGGGCCGCACGGCGGATAATGCGGCGAAGCACATAGCCCCGCCCCTCGTTTGAGGGCATGATACCATCAGAAATCATAAAGGTTGCCGATCGGATATGGTCTGTAATAATACGGATCGAAACATCTGTCTCATAGTCTTTCTTATATTCCACGCCGGCAATCTCGCACACTCTGGTGCGAAGTGCAAGCACCGTGTCCACATCAAAAATGGAATCCACGTCCTGCACCGCGGAGGCAAGTCTCTCAAGACCCATGCCGGTGTCAATGTTCTTCTGTTCAAGTTCGGTGTAATTGCCCTTACCGTCATTATCGAACTGAGTGAACACATTGTTCCAGATTTCCATATAGCGGTCACAGTCGCAGCCTACGGTACAGCCGGGCTTGCCGCAGCCGTACTTCTCTCCCCTGTCATAATAAATCTCCGAGCAGGGGCCGCAGGGCCCCGATCCATGCTCCCAGAAGTTATCTTCCTTGCCGAAACGGAAAATCCGCTCCGGCGCAATGCCGATCTCCCTGTTCCAGATATCAAACGCCTCGTCATCATTCTCGTAGACGGACGGATAAAGTCTGTTCTCGTCAAGTCCTACCACCCTTGTGAGGAACTCCCAGCTCCACGCAATGGCCTCGCGCTTGAAGTAATCGCCAAAAGAAAAGTTTCCAAGCATCTCAAAAAACGTGCCGTGTCTCGCGGTTTTTCCCACGTTTTCCAGATCGCCCGTGCGGATACACTTCTGACAGGTCGTAACACGTTTTTTAGGCGGAATTTCCTGTCCCGTAAAATAGGGCTTTAAAGGCGCCATGCCGGAATTGATTAACAATAAACTATTGTCGTTGTGGGGCACCAGCGAAAAGCTTTTCATCTTCAAATGATCCTTGCTCTCAAAAAAGTCAAGAAACATCCTCCGCAGTTCATTTACACCATATGGTTTCATCGTTCCATCTTTGTCCTTTCTTCTTGTTTCATTCATGAAAGCAGATTGCTTTGGGACCTTAAAAAGTAAATTTATCCGCAAAATATGCATCCAGCTGATCAATCGCGATGCGCTCCTGCTCCATGGAATCCCGGAATCTTACGGTAACACAGCCATCCGTCTCGGAATCGAAATCGTATGTAACGCAAAAGGGCGTACCGATCTCATCCTGTCTGCGGTATCTCTTACCGATATTACCCCTGTCGTCAAACTCACAGTTATACTTTTTGGAAAGCTGTGCAAAGATCTTCTCCGCACCTTCATTGAGCTTCTTGGAAAGCGGAAGCACACCGATCTTGACAGGCGCCAGCGCCGGATGGAAATGCAGCACGGTACGCATATCCCCTTCACCGATCTCCTCCTCGTCATAAGCGCCGCAGAGCACGGCCAGGAACAGTCTCTCCACACCCAATGAAGGTTCGATAACATATGGAATGTATTTCTCATTTTTTGTATCGTCAAAGTAAGTCAGATCCTCGCCGGAGGTATTCTGGTGCTGTGTCAGGTCATAGTCCGTTCTGTCGGCAATCCCCCACAGTTCACCCCATCCGAAGGGGAACAAAAACTCGATGTCCGTAGTCGCCTTGGAGTAGAAAGAAAGCTCCTCAGGATCGTGATCCCTGACTCTCATCTCCTCCTCCTTCATACCCAGACTCTTCAGGAAATCGATACAGTATTTTTTCCAGTAAGCGAACCACTCCAGATCGGTGTCAGGCTCACAGAAAAACTCCATCTCCATCTGCTCGAACTCTCTCACGCGGAAAATAAAGTTTCCGGGTGTGATCTCATTTCTGAAAGACTTGCCCACCTGACAGATGCCGAAGGGAATCTTCTTGCGGGAGGTCCTCTGTACATTCTTAAAGTTGACAAAAATACCCTGTGCGGTCTCGGGACGCAGATACACCGTATTCTTCGCGTCCTCGGTAACGCCCTGGAAGGTCTTGAACATCAGGTTAAACTGTCTGATATCCGTAAAGTTGTGTTTGCCGCAGGTAGGGCACGGAATATTGTTTTCCTCGATGAAATCCTTCATCTCCTGCTGGCTCCACCCGTCCACGGAAGAATCAAGCGTCATGCCTTTCTCCGCCACATAGTCCTCGATGATCTTATCAGCCCGGAATCTCTCATGACACTCCTTACAGTCCATGAGCGGATCGGAAAAGCTGCCAAGATGGCCGCTGGCAACCCATGTCTGCGGATTCATCAGGATCGCGCAGTCCACACCCACATTGTAAGGGCTCTCCATGACAAACTTCTGCCACCATGCCTTCTTGATGTTATTTTTCAGCTCCACGCCAAGATTTCCGAAATCCCATGTATTCGCAAGGCCGCCGTAAATCTCGGATCCGGGATAAACAAACCCCCTCGCCTTCGATAATGCCACTATCTTTTCCATCGTCTTTTCCATAAATCTTTCCTCCTCATTACTCATATATGATATAGGAGAGCGAGGTTGTTCCCTCTTCCTCCTGATTGCTGATCATTACCGCTTTCTTTCCTTCAAGCGTAATCTCCTGCCCGTTGTGCGCACTCTGATTGATATAGAGGGTCCTGCCGGGCAGATTGACAAGCATCTCTTCCCCGCTTCTGGTCTCCAGGACAATCAACTGCTTCTTATCCCATTCCTCTATATAGCCGACCTCCGCCGGTTTCCCCTCTGTCGATACAAAGGGAATCGCCTCCAGCTCATAACCGGCCTCCCCCGCGTCCGCAAGCGTACCCACATACAAGTCCCTGTGGTTAAAGCCGCTGTAGTCCTCAGGTGACGCATAGCGGAAATTCAGCACAATGCTTCCGCCCTTCTCCTCGGCCGCCTCCAAAACAACTTTTTGTTCTCCGTTTTCCGCACAGTATTCTTCCACGCGTTCGTTGACAAACTCCTCCAGATCCGTCATCTGAATCTGATAATTTTCCTGATCAAGCGGCCCCACAACCTGATGCGCTATCTGCCCATCCGCGCCGAAAGAAAGGGATTTCATATCCGGTGCTTCTCCTTCTCCGCAGCCGGTCATTCCAAGAATCATTACTGTCAAAGCCAGTGTTTTTACAACCTTATGCATATCTTTTCCCCTCTATAAGTTACTTGCCGTTCCGCACGGCGGGAAGCAAGCTTTCCTCCGTATGTGCTGCCACAAATCTGCACGGCTCAATTAAATTACATTATATTAAAGATGATCGACAATTTCAAGACTTTTAAACTGCCGGTCCGTATATCGGGTGCGGTAGTCGTCCGCAATTGCCTTTAACTGCGCCAGAACCTGCGGCGTGACGGTGAACGTATAGAGTTTTTCGATCCCGGAATCCACAATGAAAGAGACCGCATATCGTGTGGACTCCTCCCAGTTTCCTTCCCTCGGCATGCCGGGAAATTCCCCGTTGATCACCATAGCCTTCATCTCAAATATGTACCGCACCAGCACATTGGAAAGTCCCTCGTGCATAAGTGCACGCAGGGACTGGTAAAGGAGTTTCAGCATCTCCTTCTCGTCATTGTTCTCTCTTGTATAGTAATCCATGACCTCCAGAAAGTACATACCATAGTAGGCGCTCTCATAATCCTCCCGAAGTCCTTCAAAATAATTCGTAACCTCTGCTTCCATCACATTGTAGGAGGTTCTTCCCTCATATAACTTAAACGTTCCAAAGCAAAACGGATTCGTGGCCGCCAGAAGTTTGCTGTTAGGTTTTCTCGCTCCTCTGGCAAAAGCTGAAATCTTTCCCTTCTCCTTTGTCAGAAATACAACCCTCCTATCATAGTCGTTCATCGGTTCAGCCTTTAAAACCATCCCTGTAATCTCTGTAATCCCCTGCATGCAAATGCTCCTCTGACTGCTCTTTTCCTTTCTCTTCCCCTTCTCTTGCCGCATTTTTATAGGCTAAAAAATCTTCGATCTTTCCCGTCGCCATAAACTGCTCCCAGTAGTTTATCTCCTTCATCTTACGCCCCCTGATGCTCAACTTCTAATCAGGACTGCGCACCTGCTGCGCTGTCCGTACACGCGCCGTACTGCTTTCTGCATGCGTGCATCCGTACTGAACGCCCCTTCAGGACGTTTAGTATAGGGTTCGCAGATTTGCCTTTTTCTATTCTGTATCACCGGGATTATAGCCAAAATTTTTGAGCAGATAATCACTGTCACGCCAATCTTTTTTTACTCTGACCCAGAGCTTTAGGTTCACCTGCCGCTCCACCAGATTTTCGATGTCTTGTCTGGCAAGAGTACCGATCTTTTTCAGCATGGCTCCCTGTTTCCCGATGATAATGCCCTTGTGGGAATCCTTCTCACAGATAATGGTTGCCTCGATATCCACTATCTTTTTTCTGAACTTCATCTGTTCGATAGTGACCGCGATACCATGGGGAATTTCTTCCTCCAGACACCGGAGCGCCTTCTCCCGGATCAGCTCCGCCGCAATCTGCCTCACCGGCTGATCCGTCACCGTATCCTCATCGTAAAAGGGTTCCCCACAGGGCAGATACTTCATGATACAGGAGGTCAATATCTCCATGCCGTCCTTTTTCAGCGCGGATACCGGCACAATCTCCGCAAAATCCAGCTCTTTTCTGTAGGCGTCGATATAGCCCAGAAGCAGTTCCTTCTTCACCGTATCAATCTTGTTGATCACAAGAATAACAGGTGTCTTTGTATTCTTCAGCGTATCAATGATATGCCGTTCTCCAGCGCCTATAAAATCCGAAGGCTCCACCAGCCACAAAATCACGTCCACCTCGGAGAGCGTGCGCTCTGCCGCGTCCACCATATAATCGCCCAGCTTATTCTTAGCCTTGTGAATGCCCGGCGTATCCAGAAACACGATCTGTCCCTCCTCGCAGGTATATACTGTACGAATCCGGTTTCTGGTGGTCTGGGGCTTTTTGGAGGTGATGGCAATCTTCTGCCCGATCAGCGCATTCATCAGGGTGGATTTCCCCACGTTCGGCCGGCCGATCAGGGTGGCAAACCCGGATTTAAACTGCGTGCCTTTTTGTGCATTACTATGGTCGTTATTTAAAATATCATTCGTCATCTTTTCCCTCTTCTGTCCTGTTTTTTTCTGTCTCCGGCTGTCTCCGCCTTATCGTGACCGGCCACCTGAACTGCACTCTTCCCGTTCTCTCTTCCGCGCCGTTTTCCTTGCAGGAAGCACGTTTTGCAATATGTTTTCTCCATATCCTCCGAACCAAGAGCAGAACGAGCACGGCCACAATGATCATAATGATCCACAGAACAATATAGGGAATGTTGATCACAAAGCCGACGGCAAAATCCCGGATACCGTAACCGATGTCCTCCAGACTTTTCACAAAGCCGTCTGCAATCCTCTGTCCCACGGAAGCATCCTCGGACGGTGAATACTTGCGCACTTCACTTATGGAAAGGTAAACCGTACTGTAATCGATCTTATTATCGTATGTGCGAAGCTGGGATTCCATGCTTTCAAGCTGATAGCGCACCTCTGAAAGCCGCCCTTCTATGGCAATGGTATCCTCCACGCTCTGCGCCTCTCCCAAAAGCTCCATAAGCCTTTCCTGCTCTGTGAGAAGGGCCTTTTTGTGACTCTCCAGATCCACATACTGTAAGGTCACGTCCTCCACGTTCTCCGACCGGCTGGTCACATTGGTCTGCTCTGTTACCTGGAAAAGAAAACCATCCAGTTTCTCTTTCGGCACACGGGCAGTCATATCCGCGCCCTGCTGTTTCTCCAGCCGGTTTTCTATATAATAACTATTGATATCATAAACGGAAATATTCTCTATGTATCCGCCAAGGGTCTCCACCTGTCTCTGCAGCGCAGGGATCAGCGTGTCAAAGTCTTCCGTCTCCGCATAGATGTTCACTGTCTTGATCAGCTTCCGTTCCGAAACCGCATTCTCCGGCACCTCTGTCCCAGACGAGCCCTCCTCATATACCGGCTCCTCCGCTGCCGCTTCTGCCACATCGTCATAGGCCGCCATCTCTACCGCCCCAGCTGCCGGGCTCGACAGCATAATGCCGCCGTCATACGCCGCCGTATCGGCCGCCATCTCGTTGGTTATCTCCTTTGTATAGGAGCTATAACCGGCAGAACCGCAGGCGCTCATACCGGTTACCAACAGACCGGCCGCCAGAAAGCTTGTAATAACACGTGCTATTTTCATAATCACTCCTCCTTTTTTCCCTGAAAAGTTTTCTGTCTCTATTCTGAATACCTTTCAGGGAAAGAAAAGGTTGCATCAAATTTATACTAACGGATCAGATAACTGATTTCTCCAAAACGCTTCTCCTGCTCCTTAATCCGCTCTTCATTTCCAACCACACAGAGGCAGTCGTCCTCCATAAATGCACGGATATAAGCCGCCAGACTCCGGATCGTCCCCTCATCCGCGGCCAGCAGTTCATCTCTCTCCTTCTGCACCCGTTCAAAGGTGAGCCCTGTCATGTAACCGGCCAGAGAATAGTTTCCTTTCGCTGCCGGGGTGAGCGGCATATCCAGCGCACTGACTGCCCCGATGATATACTGTGTCATGGTGCGCTCGTCAGCCTCAAAATCTGCCACAAAATCCGCCGCTTTCTCGTAAACCTCCAGAGTCTTCTCCAGATTGGGATCGCGGTAGGATACAAAGTAGCTCTCCCCGGTCTTTCCAAACTGGCACATACAGCCGTAAGCGCCGCCCTTGACGCGCACCTGCATCCAGAGGTATTCATAACTCATAATCACCTTGAGCACCCGCAGGGCTCCCGTGTAGGACAAACCGTTTTTCGCATAGCTGCCCGCCCGGCACACATACTGGATCTGGGCAGAGGACATCAGGCCCTCATTTTTCTTTATCAGTTTCGGCTCGTAGGGACTGTTGTCAACCGGGTCCTGATAAAGTTTTTCCTTAAAGGCCTCCACAAGCTGTTCCACGCCTGCAAGCCCTTCTCTCTCGGCAGTGTAGTCCACCATCAGATTTTCCGGCCGGAAAATACAGCGCACCAGCCGTCCCAGCTTTTCACACAGTTCCTCCTTTTTACTCTCAAAATCCTTCTCAAGCCCCTCCAGCAGACGGTAGAAGGCAAGACCATTCACCTGATCCATGAGACAGGCTTGTTTCGAAAGATAAGAGAGTGCCTGGCTGGCCGCAAGGGAGTGTCCGGCAGACATCATCTGGGCCTGCTTGTCGGAGCGGTTCTCCGCCACCAGCTCAAGAAGCCTCTTTCCGTCTGTATAGACTGACTCGGTCAGTATTTCTTCTGCCAACGCAAAAGCCTGCGGAAGATTCTCATATAAAGTCTTCACCTTCAAGTCGAAAGTCAGCTTATACTTTGTGGTATCGTCGGCGTTGGTGTAGACGTTCACCGCCGGCGCAATGCCTCCTGTCTGCAGATTAATTTCATTGTACAACTCGCTGTAGGAACGCTTTTCTGTGTCCACAAGCCCGATCATTACCTGTAAAAGCCCCACATAGGGAAACAGTTCCCCGGGCACCTGCTTTAAATCAAACAGGAAGCGCAGATATCCGATCCCGTTCGTGTAAATGTCGTGGTAGAGAAGTGTCGTATCCCCCGCTTTCCGCTCCTCGTTGCAGTAGGGACGCGCCTTTTTCCCAATGTCCTCCCTTTCCAGAAGCGGGATTTTCTTTAAGTTTTCCTCGCTGTCAGGCTCCTCCTGATATGCAGCAAGCGCCGCCGTCTGTGCGACAATTGCCTCAACCTCCTCGCCGGACATGGCCGCCTTTTTTGCAGCAAGGCTTTCTGCCAAAGCCTTTTCCCTCTTACCCGTCAGGCCTTTCACCGGGCGCACCACCACAATGCTCCTGTGCGTGTTTTCCAAAAGAAGGGTTCTCAGGATATCCTCATACCAGGAAGTCTCAACCGCCTGTTTCAATTCCTTATAAGTCTCATCCAATTCCAGATATTCAAAGGGTTTCTTATCATCATAGAGCCAGGTCTCAAACATCTGTAAGCCGTACATCAGTCCCTTCGGGTAGGAGCCGTAGTCCGCCTCCCGGTACTTAAACTCGTCGTGATTCAGGGCGGCCCTGAGAGCAGTCTTATCCACGCCGTTTCCTGCAATCCCGCCCAGAGTCTCCTCGATGATGCGGACAAATTCGTCTCTCTGAGACTCGTCTGCATTTTTTGCCACGATGGAATAATAGGGCTGTTTGACGTCCGCTTCATAAATATCGCTGATGTCCGTGCCGATCCCGGCGTCCAGAAGCGCCTTTCTCACAGGCGCGCCCGGCGCGCCGACCACCGCGTCGGAAAGAGCCTGGAATCCTACGCTCACCTTGCGGCTAAGCGCCTCTCCCAGAGAGACATTGTAGGAAAGATAGGTATTCCCCTCCTCCGACTCACTCTCCATAATCGGATACTCTTTTTCCACAAGAATACTCTTCTCAAAGGGCGGCTCTGTGGCGAGGGCAGAATCCACCGCAAGGGCTTCATATTTACACAGATATTCCCTGTCAATATAAGTAAGCTGCTCCTCCATATCCATATCCCCGTAGAGATAGATATAGCTGTTGGAGGGATGATAATACCTTTGGTGGAAAGCGAGGAAGTCCTCATAGGTCAGCTCCGGGATCACATTCGGATCGCCGCCCGACTCCACCGCATAGGAAGTATGGGGATAGAGGGAGTTCATGATCTCCCGGTAGAGCACGTCATCAGGGGAGGAAAAAGCGCCTTTCATCTCGTTGTAGACCACGCCGTTGATGGTCAGCTCATCCTCCGCGTTCTCCAGCTCGTAATGCCAGCCCTCCTGTTTGAAAATCTTCTCCTCCCGGTATATGTTCGGATGAAACACCGCATCCAGATACACGTCCATCAGGTTGCGGAAATCCTTGTCATTACAGCTCGCCACCGGATAAACCGTTTTATCCGGATAGGTCATGGCATTCAAAAACGTGTTTAAAGAGCCCTTTGCCAGCTCGATAAAGGGATCCTTGATGGGATATTTTTCGGAACCGCAGAGCACCGTATGCTCAATGATATGGGCTACGCCGGTGCTGTCCTTTGGCGGCGTGCGGAAACCGATATAAAACACCTTGTTTTCGTCATCGTTTGACAAAAGCGCCACCCTTGCGCCTGTCTTATTGTGCTTTAAGAGATATCCGTCCGACTTAAGTTCTTCTATTCTCTGTTTTTCGAGTAATGTGTAAGCTTCCAACTTTTCTAAATTCATATCCTAGGACTCCTTTTCCTGTTCTCCCGACCCGCAATGAGAACTTCTTCTCGCACTAGTATATCACTGTAGCCCAAATTTATCTATACTTGTCCGAAAACTCCAATTTCTATGCGGTTCTTTCCCTTTTTGCTGACGCCCGTCTGCCCGTAATAAATAAATTTCCCGAAACCGCGCACCGTCACGGCGTCCTCCTCCTTCAACTGACAGGAAGCGTTTTCCGTCTGTATGCCGTTTATAAAAATACGACCGTTATCAAATAATTCCCTGCTTCCCTCTCTGGAAAGATGATACACCTTGGAAATGACGCCATCCGCCCGCAAAGAGGAGACCGTCACTGAAATTCTCTCCGGCTCCGCGCTCTGTGGAAGCATCTCCCCCTCCACCGTCCTACAGACCACATTCGTGTGCCGCACCCTGTCCAGATTTTCAATCAGGTAATCTGCGATCGTCTCATGGCAAAAGAGCAGCGCCCCCTGCCCCTGCAAAAAAATATCCCCCACCACGTCTCTCTCAATCCCCAGATTCATTACCGCGCCAAGAAAATCCCTGTGGGTGAGCTTTTCCGCAAATTTGGGCGTCCGCGGCATAACTTCCACCGCCGCAATCGGGTAATCCTCCTCGTAGCCCGGATCGCCAAAACGGATGATCTTCCGCTCGCACAGAGCCGCGCCGCCCTCCATCTTTACGCCCGCATAGGATACCTCCCGCTCTACCGCATGGAAAGCCTGTTGCTGCGCCAGACCCAGAAAGGGCGTGTATGTGTATATATTACGGCTGTAAGCCTTATCCGCCAGCTCGATCAGCCTGTTTTTTAGCTGCTGCAACTCTTTTTCATCCGTGACAGCCATAGATCTGCCTCCCATACATATCCCGCAATGATACTATCTGTTCCCGTAAAGATATCATAGCAGTTAATCCTGAAATTTCAAGTGTCTGCCTGCTTTTACAATTAAGCTTCAAAAAAACATTTGACAATCCGTAACAAAAGTATTATTGTGTTATATAATTAAATCAGAGACACCTATTATAATCCAAACCTGTGAGAAAGAGTAGTAAGTATAGGTTCACCATTACAGAGAGCCGCCGGCTGGTGAAAGGCGACATGGCACTTATGCGGAATGGACTTTCGAGGCCGGGCTGAAATGTCAGTATCATCGAGGCAGAGTAGCCCCCGGCGGGAACCGCACCCGTTACCAAGGCGGCATATATGATTGTATATGGAAAAAGCGGATCGGGAGTTTGCGCTTCCGTTCAATTTGAGTGGTACCGCGATAATAACTTATTAACTTATGTTTATTACCGTCTCAGACATTTGTCTGGGGCGGTTTTTTTGCGCGCATAAGCAGAGTCAGAAGATATGCGGAGTATGTGCCATGCCTGCATGGGCACACGCGCAGAATATCTTATGACGGGCAACGTGCGAACCGAGCCTGCTTATGCAAAAGCATATCCAAAAAGAAACAACATAAAAGGAGGACACTATTATGAAAAAGAAAATTTTGACACTGTTACTGACAGGCGCAGTTCTCACCACGGCCCTCACAGGCTGCGGCTCTTCCGGCAACAGCGGCGCAAACGGCGGCTCTTCCGAAACCGAAAGCGACACCGGCTCTCTGGCCGGCGCCCCGGAAAGCGACGCCTCTTCTACCGGCAGGGCCTATAAGGTCGGCATTGTACAGTATGTGGACGACGCTTCCCTAAACCAGATCGTCGCCGCCATTCAGGCGGAACTGGACAAAAAGAGCGAAGAACTGGACATTTTCTTCGATTACAAAAACTTTACCTACAACGGGCAGGCAGACGCCACCACCATGAACCAGATCGCGGCAGACCTGATCGCCTCCGATGTGGATCTCATCATCCCTGTTGCCACACCGGTTGCCATGGTCATGCAGAATGCCACCGCAGAAAACACACGCGCGGACGGTTCCCTGATTCCCGTAGTCTTCTCCGCGGTGTCCGATCCCGTTGGCGCAGGGCTGGTATCTTCCATGGACGCCCCCGGTTCCAATATCACCGGCACCTCCGACGAGTTAAACACAGAAGCGGTCTTTGATCTGATGCTGGCTGCTGACCCGGATATCAAAACCGTAGGCCTTCTCTACGATAAGAGTCAGGACGCTTCCACCGCCGCTATCGCCGCCGCAAAATCCTACTGCAAAGAGAAGGGCATCCATGTAGTGGAAAAAACAGGCACCAACAATGGTGAAATTTCCCTTGCGGCGGATGCGCTGATTGCCTCCGGCGCAGAGGCCGTCTTCACTCCCACCGACAACAACGTCATGACGGCGGAGCTTGCCATCTATGAAAAATTTATCGACGCCAAGGTTCCCCATTACGGCGGAGCGGACTCCTTCGCTTTAAACGGCGCGTTTATGGGATACGGCGTAAACTATGTGGAACTCGGCACTGCCACCGCCGACATGGCGGTTGATATTCTGGCAAACGGCAAAGATCCCGCATCCATGGCGGTTCGCACCATGGACAACGGCATCGCCACCGTCAACACCGAGACTGCCGGGGCCATCGGTCTTGATTACGGTATGTTTGCAGACAAATGCTCCAGTCTGGTAGAAATCCAGACCGCAGAAGAATTCCAGTAAAGGAGTATCGTATGAGTGCAATATTCACACTTTCCATTTTGCAAAGCGCCCTGGAACTGGGCTGTATTTACTCCCTGGTGGCGCTGGCGCTGTTTATCTCTTTCAGCATTTTAAATATCGCGGACCTGTCCACCGACGGCTGTTTTACCTTGGGCTGCGCGGTGGGCGCCATGGTAACGCTGTCAGGGCACCCCTTTCTCGCCCTCTTCGCCGCCATGGGCGCCGGGATCTGTTCCGGCTTTATCACCGCCTTTTTACAGACCAGAATGGGGGTTCCCTCCATTCTGGCAGGCATTATCGTTAACACCGGACTCTACACGGTCAACATCGCGGTGATGGGCTTTTCATCCAACGTAAATCTCTTTGCCTGCGATACCATTTTCAGTCTGGCCAAAGATAAGACCGCGTCTCCCTGGTATGATTCCTGGTACAAATTTCTGATCGTACTTGCCATTGTACTGGTGATTGGCATTATTCTATCATGGTTTTTGAACACACGGCTTGGGCTTTCCATCCGCGCCACCGGCGACAACGAACACATGGTACGGGCATCCAGTATCAATCCGCTGTTTATGATCACGGTCGGCCTGTGCGCCGCTAACGCGCTGACCGCTCTCTCCGGCGCCATTCTGGGACAGTATCAGAAATCCTGCGATATCAATCTGGGCACAGGTATGGTAACCATCGCACTGGCGAGTCTGATCATCGGCGAAACCATCATCGGCAAGGGAAGCATGTTAAAGAAAGTAATCGGCGTGGTACTTGGAAGCTGTCTGTACCGCTTCATCGTAGCGCTGGCTCTTCGTCTGAACGTGCCGGCGGAAGCCCTCAAACTGGTCTCCGCCATGATCGTAGCAATAGCCATTTCCTTCCCCTATTTGAAGGAAAAATCCCATTTCTACAAAATGCGCAGCCATAACCCCGGCATATACAGAAAGGAGGGGAATGCAAATGTTAGTCATTGACTCCGTCTCCAAAACCTTTCATCCCGGCACCGTCAACGAAAAAAAGGCGCTGGATCAGGTAAGCCTGTCTCTTGCGGACGGGGATTTCGCAACCATCGTCGGCAGCAACGGGGCAGGAAAATCCACCCTCTTTAACGCCATCACTGGCAGTTTTTATGTGGACGAAGGGCGGATCATACTGGGCGGCGAAGATATCACCTACTGTAAGGAGCATACACGCAGTAAAGTGATCGGCCATCTTTTTCAGGACCCGCTAAAGGGCACGGCGCCCCACATGACCATCGAGGAGAATATGGCTCTCGCCTATCTGCGGGCCTCCACCTCCAGACACGCCTATTTCAGCCGGATCAGCACGAATGAGAAAGAAAAATTCAGAGAACAGTTGTCTCTTCTCGACATGGGACTGGAAGACCGGATGAAACAGCCTGTCGGACTGCTCTCCGGCGGACAGAGGCAGGCCCTTACCCTCCTGATGGCAACCATGGTAACGCCCCGCATTCTTCTGCTCGACGAACATACCGCCGCCCTCGATCCGGCTACCGCAGACAAGGTACTCGCCCTCACGGAAAAAATCATTGCCGAACGGAACATCACCTGTCTGATGGTCACCCACAACATGCATCAGGCGCTCTCTCTCGGAAACCGTACTCTTATGATGGACGATGGCCACATCGTATTTCATGTGTCGGGGGAAGAACGAAAGAAGCTTTCCATTAACGATTTGCTGGAACAGTTCCGAATCCATGTCGGAAAGCAATTAGATAATGATCGGATTTTATTATCTAAATAATATATGACACGCATGGGCAGAGACTCGAAATGCTTCGCATTTCTCGTTCGCGTTGCTCGTCATAAATCATCAGAGCCAGTCTTGCATGCAAGCATGCACTCTGGCCCTGCCGCTTTCTGACTCTGCCTATGCGCGAAAATAAAAGAACAGGCGAAGGGCTTAAAAAGTCTTTCACCTGCTCAGTGTAAAAGGGGAATTTTACGATATTAATCTTAACAGATTTTTTTGTCGAAATCAAGAGGTAATCTGAAATTTTCGCGAAAAATTATTTGTACGTCATCGCGCGGCGTAACTTATGGTTATCACGTAAATAATTTCAGTCTCTATCTGCGTTCTCCGTAAGCCTGTACACATTTACATATTCCACCTTCTCAGAAACCTCGTCGGTGTTCCCATAATAGCGTTTTTCCATAATGCAGCTTCCCAGCGAATCATATTCATACTCAACCATTCGATTCAGGTTTCCATCCGCATCGTACTCTGTAACGCTGCTCTTTCTACCCTCCTCATCATAAGAACCTTCCCCATAGCCGCTCATCCTACCGTCCGCATAAAAGGCCGCATACCCTACCGTATTACCGTCCGTATCATAATAGTATTCCTGCCAGCTGCTCACGGAGCCGTTTTGATTATAGCTGGTGTCCATAATCTGATAGCCATTCTCGTCATAGTCATAGAGCTTCCACCACTTCACGCCGTTTCTCAACACCTTGTCCATGGAGGAATTTATGGTCAGTCCACGCGTCTCATAGTACTGCTTTCGCTCCAGCCTGCCTGTTGACGCATATTCCGCGATATACACATCCGTCATTTGACCGTTCTGATCATAGGCCGCGTAAACATTTTCCGTGCCGTCTTCATTATACGCGATCCCACTCTTTTTCATGCCATTTTTATAGTAAGAAACTTCCGAAGCCAAGACGTCACCATGATATTCATACTCATCCCAGCCTTCCAACTCACCCTCCGCATCATACCGATACCGCGTCTGTATCTGTCCTGTCTCATTATACTCGCAAACCTCCCTCACGGTATCATCCATATATTGTTCCTGTCTCGTCAGACGAATGCTGTCGAGAAGCTCATGCTTTCTTGTGTCCAGCGTAATATTTTCTGTCTGTTCGATTCCCTCGACAAGCACATCCATCGCCGCCACATAATCTTCCTGCTGCATATACAGATCGCATTCCACAAGATAGATCTCCGCATTCTTCGGCGTTAAATCTTTCGCCCCAGCCAGACATTCCTTTGCGTTTCCAAAATTTCCCTCGGCCAGCTTTATCTTGCCCTCCTCAAGAAGCGCCGCCGCTTTCTGTTCTGTGTCTTCCTCCTCTTCCGCTTCTTCCTCCTGTTCTGTCTGAGGCGTTACAGTCGTCACCTTCTGTACCTCTTCCGAATCTGCCACAGCTCCCGATTTTTCTTTTCTGCTTCCCGACATCATAAGGATAATCACCAGAACAACAACGGCGGCCGCCAGAACTACCCCATATTTTTTGACAAAAGCCGTCGCTTTCTCTGGCAATTTGCTCTGTTCCTGACCTGCTGCCTCACCCTGCGGCGAATTCTGTCGCACAGACAATGGCATTTCCTGCTCTTTGTCCGTTCTCTGCGGCGCCTGCTGCCCTGTCATCGTCACTGCCGGACGGATGCCCGCCGTGCGATCGCTGTCCGCCAGCATCGCGTTCATAAACTCCGCCATGGACTGATACCTGTTCTCCGCATAAACCGCCATGCCCTTTAGCAAGGTGCTTTCCATCTGCCCTGAGATCGCTACGCCAAAATCCGACGGCTTCTTTAAATCATCCTGCCGCATTCTTTCCATGGACTCCGGCGGCGTAACACCTGTTATGCATTTATATATGGTCGCCGCAAAGGCGTACACATCCGACCACGGTCCCTGTTTTCCCCGCGTCCGATATTGCTCCTCCGGCGCATAGCCCGGCTTAAGCAGAACGGACAGACTTTTTTCATCTTCCGCGGAATAATCCCTTGCCGCGCCGAAATCCAGCAGCTTCATACTGCCGTTTTCCAGCAACATGATATTATCTGGACTGATATCCCTGTGAATCAACCCCGATTCATGTACTTTTGCAAGAGAAGCCATGACAGGCTCCAAAGTGTTCAGCAAATGATTGACTTCCACTTTACCGCCGCAGGACTTGGCATACGCCTTCAAGGTCATGCCCTCCAGATATTCCATCGCGATATAAGCCGTGCCGTTCTCCTCAAAAAAGTCCTTCACGCCTACAATCCCGGACAGGTGAGAACACTTGGCAAGCGTTCTGGCCTCTCTGATAAAATTACTTTTCCACTTGGAAATGGCTTCCAGATTTGTCCCGCGGTAAACACTCACCATGCTTGTCACATCGCTTTCACGCGTGACATAACCGTTCGGGTAAAACTCTTTGATGGCGATAGGCAGCTCCAGATTGATATCAAATCCGATATAAGTAATGCCAAACCCGCCCTCGCCAAGCACCCTTCCCACAAGATATTTGCCGTTTAGAATCGTATACGGTTTCAGATAATGTCCCTCCGTACTCACGGCAGCCGGATTATATCCGCAATGTGGGCACACCCCCGGCGCTTTCAATTCTTTCATACAGCCCATACATAACTTTTCGACATCCATTTCCCATTCTCCTCAAAATCACTCCCCGCATCCGCAGCCACCTGACAGATCACCCGCAGGAATCAATTTACATATTCACAAATATAGGCAATTCTGCCCTCATAAAACGGTGCTTCCGCCAGCGGATCGTCCGACGTGTCATTCCATACCCATCTCTCCTGATCGGACATATAAAACATCATCACAAACCGTTCCTGCGAATCTCCGCTCTGGTAGCTCGGTTCCCCTTCCAGCCAATATTCCCGATATGCATCTGCATCTTCGCCGTTTAACAGAGTTTCTCCCATATTTCCGGCCTCATCGACCCAGTGATATTCCCAGCTGTCATTAAGGCGCATACCGCCCATCCAGAAAAGATAACGTTCCATTTCCTGCTCCATAAGCTGTTCTGTCAGAATCTCAAACTCCTCCGGCGATTCGATCGTGACCAAATGCCCGCCCCGCGCAATACAATCCTTATAGGCTTCATACCACGTCACATCGTCCACTAGAAATTCATAGCGGTAGGTTACAATTTCCTCTTTGACCGGCTTCTCCGCTTCCTCTATTTCTTCCTGATTCTCTATCTCTCCTGATTCTTCTATATTTACCTTCTCTTTCGTTTCCTGCACATCCACAGTACTTTGCGAGACATCCCCCGCCTCCTTCTGCTTTCCACGGCCCTCTGTCAGGAAAAAAAGCAGGAAGAACACGATAAGCAGAGCTGCCGCACCACATACGGCCACCACTTGGCTGATATATCTTTGTTGTTTTCCTTTTTCTGCACGGACAGGCGTCACGGAGCGCTCCCTATTCACAGCCACTGTCTCTCTGTACGGCGCCGCAGGCTTTCCCGTCTCCTCTCCTGTCATCAGCGCGCGGTAAAACTCCTCCATGGTCTGATACCGATCATCCGCATACACGCTCATGCCCTTTAACAGTGCGGTTTCCGCGGAAGGGGGCATACCTGCCCCCAGACTGCCCGGCGATGCCAGATTATCCTCCCGCAGACGCTCCATCGCTTCCGGCGGTGTAATGCCGGTAATACATTTGTAAATCGTGGCCGCCAGCGCATAGACGTCCGACCATGGCCCCTGTTTGCCCTTTGTGCGGTACTGTTCTTCCGGCGCATAGCCGGGCTTGAGCATAATGGAGAGACTTCTCTCCTCATCCTTCATCAGATCCACCGCCGCGCCAAAATCCAGCAGCTTCATAGCGCCGTCTGTCGTCATCATAATATTGTCCGGGCTGATATCCCTGTGGATCAGCCCCGCCCTGTGTACCTGCGACATAGAGATCATCACCGGCTCCAGCGCTGCAAGAACCTGCCTGACAGGCAGCTTGCCTCCCTGCCTGTTCAAGTATTCCTTTAAGGTTTGTCCCTCCAGATACTCCATGACAATATAAGCGGTATTATTCTCTTCAAAGAAATCCTTCACCCCGACTATACCCGGCAGATTCGCACATTTTGCGAGGCTCTTTGCCTCTCTCACAAATCTGCCCCGCCATTTTTCGTATGCTTCCCCCTGTGAGCCTCCATATGCGGATACCATATTTGTGGTGGAAGATTCCCGCCTGCAAAAACCGTTTGGATAAAATTCCTTAACCGCAATCCGCAGTTCAAGATTCAGGTCATAGCCAATATAGGTAATGCCGAAGCCACCCTCGCCAAGTACACTGCCCACCAGATATTTTCCGTTCAAAATCGTAAAGGGACGCAGCTGATGAGTAAGTTCCGGCCCCTGTCTCTCGTCACAGCCGCAGCAAGGACAGACCCCGTTTTGATTTTGTATCTCCCGCATACAGTGCGGACATAGATTATTGTAATTCATATACGCTCTATTCCCATGTAATCCGATATTCAGAAGATCCAATCAGCAAAATATCATCCATCTCTAATTTATATTCCCCGACAACCGGTACGCCGTTTACAAAAGTCCCGTTTGTAGACTCCTCATCCCTGACATATACGCTGCTGCCGCGATACAAAAGGGAACAATGTCTGCCTGACAGCGCCGTGTCGTTGGGAAGAGAAAGCTGACAGTTCTTGTCCCTGCCTATCGTTACCCGCTCTTTTACGACAAGGCTATGATTTTCCGTCTTACCCGGCCCAATCTGGAATAAGGTAATCCGCACTTTATCCTTTCCTTTCCTGGCTGCCACCGGCTGTCCATTGTCGGCCTCAGTAAAATCGTCTGCCGCCACGGTGACGGCGTCATAGGAAACGCCCGCTACCGCCCCAGTCATTTCTCTTCCGTCATAGTCGTCCCACTCCTCCTGTTCCCCGTCATCCCTGTCTTCTCCTCTTTTTCGGATTAAAAGAATCACCAGAGCAAGAATGAGTACAAGCACTAACACGACAATCCCGATCACCGGCAGACGGCTCGTTTTCTCCTCCTGAGGCTCCGGCTCCCCATGCTCATTGACAACCGTCACCTTGACATCCGCAGCTTTTCTTGCCTCATCCATGGCCTCGATCGCCTCCAGAATCGTCCCTGCCGGAACCGTAATGCCGTCGGACGCCTCCCTTGCCCCGTCTGACAAGGTTACGCCGATATATACCGTGTCGTCCCCTACTTCCTTGATTTCCTCCAAGCTGCCGCTCACCACAACGCTTGACCGAAGGCGGCCGTTGACACCCGCACAGATATCCTCGTAGGCGGTTCCCGTCTCCAAAGGAGGCGCATAATGCTCCCCGCCCGCGGAATTTCTGGCAAAGCTCCCCAGTATCTTGGCGCTCTCTTCCGCATCCTTCAATTTATTGCCTGTAAGCATCACCGTAAACACAGGAATATGGCTGTCCTTTACCGCGTCCTCCGCTTCCTTGCGCGTAATTCCCTTCTTCTGGTCATCCTCTCCATCTGAAAAGATCACAAGACAGCGCTTCTTATGTACCGCCTTGTCCGTCTTCAGCACATTCAGCGCTTCGGTAATACTGTAATATAAATTGGTATCTTCCGTACCGATACGCACAATGCCATCCACCGTCTCCATCAGTTTATCGCGATCTGTCAGGAAGCCAGAAGATGTCACGTCATTTCCCATTGTCGTAATGCAGAAATTGTCCTCCGCCTCCTTCGCCTCCACAAACTGCTTCAACACGTTCTTTGTCTGTGCAATGCCGTCCTCCGTCATCGACCCGGAAATATCGACAAGACACAGAAAGGTGATTGGCTCCTTCCTTTCTCGCAGGGTCTTAATATCCTCTATCTGCAGGGTATTTTTCCCAATCAGGAGGGCGCTCTCCGTTTTCGACGGCACAAAGCCGTCCACCTCATTCTGATTCACAAAGACAGTGATTTTTCCCTCCTCTGTCACCTCATACTGGTCTATCCCTATCTGTAGCGTGTTTTGTGCCAATACCGGCCGCATTCCCCATGAACACAGCATAAGAATGCCCAGCCAAACCATTATCACCGCTTTTCCCTTTTTCATTTTAACGTCTGTTCCTTTCCCTCTTATTTCCTATCTGTAATCCAGACCGCAATGGCAGAATTGTTGTCGTCTCCCTCTCCTGTCCTGCTCTCCAAATAAGCACGCATTTTTTCAATCCATTCCCCCGGCGACTCCGCAAGCTGCAGCGTCTTCTCCATTTCTTCCTCTGTCACATATTCCCAAAAACCGTCCGTACACAGCAGAAAAGAATGATTAGAACCGTTATCTAATTGCATTTCCTTCATTTCCGCCTTCACTTCCTCCGATTTTCCGATTGCCCGTAACAATTTATTTCTGTCCGTGTGAAAACGGATTTCTTCCCAGCCAATTTCACCTGCCAAAACCGCCATCCTGGATACGCTGTGATCAAACGTACAAAACTCATACTTTCCGTCTCTGAAATAATAGATGCGGCTGTCCCCCACATGCGCAAGACGCGCGATTCCCGCCCGCTCGTCCACACACAACAATGCCAGCGTTGTCTTCATCCGGCATTGTTCGGTCTGCAGCCCTATCACAGCCTCATTTGCCCTTGCAATCCATTCTTCCAGCGTTTCCCCGCTAAGCGTCTGTTCCGCCGGCCAGTCCCTGATACAGCTTTTCAGGATATTTGCGGCGGTCTGAGAAGCCAGATCGCCGCCTCCATGACCGCCCAGACCATCCGCCATGACCGCATATCCCTGCTCACCCGCAATACAGAAGAATCCGGCATCCTCGTTGTATTCCCTGCCGCCTCTGTCGGTATACCCTTTCCCTGTAATCATCTCACTCTTACCCTCCGTGCTATACTATCTCCAGCACGACTGCCGTATAATTGTCCTGATTCTTTTTCCGCTTTTCTTCCACCTGCATTCCTATATGCATCATGGCTTTTCCCAGAGGAAGCTCCATAGACTCCGTCAGTTCCTCCTTTGTCACCGAATTATATACGCCATCCGAGAGCAAGAGTATCCTGTCCCCACTCTCGGCCTCCAGCGCCTCCTCATTATAATCAATCTTTTCCAGAGAACTGATTCCTATGTAACTGGTAAGCGCATTGCGCTGCGGATCGCGGAGCGCCTCCTGCGCGTCCACTTCTCCCGCCTCCGCCATTTCCCGCAGCTGTGCCGCGTAATTGTGATCCCTGCTCACCTGCGTGAGCACTCCGTCACGGCAGTGAAAAATTCTGCTATCCCCCACGGAAGCCCAGAATACATTCTGCCCCTTGACAAGAACTGCCGCCAGCGTGGAACCGCTCGAACCACTGTCAGCCCCGAGTACCTCCTTCACTTCCCTGTTGGCATTTTCCGCCATATCCACAAAACGCGCCGGCGTCTCCTCGTCCATATCGTGGGTTTCAAAATAATTCAGACAAGAAATCACCGTAGCCATGCTTGCCTTTTCCCCGGCCGCAAGTCCACCCATACCGTCCGCAAGGATCACAAGAATGCCTTTGCTCTCTATCACTTCATCCTTCAAATCCGAAATGCCAAACGCATCCTGCTGTTTATTCCGTTTGCCGACTCCATGCAGTTTCCCGATCCGCACGCCACAGCCTTCCGGCGTCTCTATCTGATATGATTTTTCATATCCCAGATCAAGCGTGGCTTCCGTCTCCGTCTTTTTTCTTCTTAAAATTCCGAATCTTTTTCCCATGCAAATTTTTCTCCACACAAAGGTATAAACAGCAGCTCTGTCTTTCCGATCACGACCCTATCATACGCCTGTAATTCCACCGTCTGAAAAACAGCCTGATTGTTCACTCTGACAATGCTTCTCCCGTCTCCCGGCGAAAAGTAATAGTGGTTATCGCTGGTATCGTATGTAATCACCGCCTGATTTTCCCTCGATATCGTCTCGTCTCCCCGTATGCAGATGTCCATTTTTTCACTGCGGCCGACATAATTATTATCCGAATGGATTCTGTAATCCCTTCCTTTTTCCTTCCCTGCCAGACAAACCAGCCAGCCAACCACAGGGTCGATTCCCATATCGCTCTGAATCAGCGCAACGGTTCTGCCATCGTCGTCGCCCGCATCCTGTACAGCGGCAAAAAGCGGCCTGGTCAGATTCCTGTCGGAAGCCACCTGACCAAGCGGCATTGTTTTGTCATTTCCCACCGACGCATCCAGCGCCATCGTTCTGTCCATGCTTCCCACGTTATTTTCATTCATGCAGTAAGGACACTCCGCATGAACAGACGCGTCATAGTAATGTCCTCTCTCACATTTTTTCATCTCCATTCTGTCCATTCCTCCTTTTTCTGATTATAACTTCTCGGAATCTTCAGCCCTGATTTTATAATGCTTTCAGATCCCTATCCCCAAAAAGCACCTGGAACTATATCGTGCAGTTCTGGTTTCTCGATCTTTCCCAGACGGATTCCCTTTCGGGGATACCCCTGGTGTCGGCACTTTTTATGATTTCTTTTCACGCATTTGGTAGGGATTCCGCCCATGATGCTTATGCTGTCTATGAATACTGCAGGCAGGAAAATATAACTCCTTTTATCGACCTCAACACCGGGCAAAATACCGGTGTCCTAAATCGAATCGGAAACTTGGTTATTTCTGTGAGCATCCTTGTCCACCGGCGAAATACGGAAGAACCGTACACATCTTCACCGATGACAATCCAAGGTTGTTTAACATACCGCCAAGGGACAGCATCTCATGGAAAAAAGGAATATGACAGAAAGACTTCTGCGGAACGCTCTAACAGGCATGAGAAAGAAGACTATAAATTTCAAGAATTATTATTAGGATTCACCGCCTAATAAGGATATCTTAAACGACTCCATAAGATTTTCCAAGGCATAGTACCACTATGTCCAATGTTTATGTCCATTTCTCACAAATTTCTTTTCCTGCACGATATTCAGTTGTCAATTTTCAGTTGGAATCTCATT
Organism: uncultured Lachnospiraceae bacterium; assembly: GCA_947037115.1. Lineage (GTDB taxonomy): Bacteria > Bacillota > Clostridia > Lachnospirales > Lachnospiraceae > UBA3282. Next base: position 2,894 of record CAMQTN010000033.1, on the reverse strand, counting down.
CATTGAGATTCCGAAAAGTTATGATTTATTTATACAGATCCAGATGCAGCCCCGCAATGTCGATCTGCATGGTGTTTCCGTCCACCTGATATTTCACGTCGAAGCCAGTCTCATCCCCCATCGTTTTGCTGATTCCCACGCCGGCATTCGCTTTCGCCTCCGCCACGACAACGTTCACTCCTGCTTCCACACCTGCATTTGCACTGGCCTCAAAGGAATCATAGTTAAAATGCATATGAAGCGTGGAATCATCCACCTTGCTGCATTTAAATTTAGCATAGTCGATCGCCACGCCATTGTAAGTGAAGTATGCCATATCGTCCTGTGTGAATGTAATGCCGTTCGCCTTGCTTTCCTTAAAAAACTGTATTTCGGCTATGCTGAACACATTGTCTATATGATTGATGATGAGATCCTTCACATCAAACGATTGATCCGTCCGCCACGCGCCAAAGTAGGTGTCGTTGTTGGCCTCCTGCGCCTGCCCCCGCCCGCCGATCAGCCCTGCGGCGCCCTCCGACACCATATAGAAGGCAAGAAAAGTAACCGCCAGAATGACCGCACAGGCAACATAGACGTTCTGTCCAGACCTCTCCACACCGTCAATCTCGTTGGTTCGTCTGCCGTACTGTATCTCCCCCTGTAACGCCGCAGCCTGCTCTTTCGTTATGCCCGCCTTATATGCATTCTCCTCGGAGGCGAGGTAAAACTCCATACCATCCTGTAGCACATAGGGTTTGCCCGGCTCCAGCCGCTCTCCGTTTTTCCAAAATGTCCCGTAAGAGGAGTTTTTATCAATCAGCACATAATTGTCACCCTGTTTTCTGATCTCACAGTGGATAGAGCTGATTCCCTTAGCATCGCCCGCAAACCTGACGCCGCATGATTTATCCCGTCCAAAGACAAGCGCGCCCGATCCGCTCGTAAATTTTTTTCCCGCATGTGCGCCGCTTATGCCAAAAATATCCGCCTTCCCGGAATAATTCGCCGCAATCTTGCTGTCCCAGTTCCGCTTGTCGGCCTTCGCCTGCCCCGCAATGTCAATCGCCTGCTCAACACCCTTCCTTGCAATAAAGAAAAACAGCGCCCATGAAAGAATCATCAGCAGTATGTTCTTTCCCTGATACACATACAGAACCGTGTAGATTCCCATCGCCACTTTGCTGTCCGCAAAACGGGCAAAGAAACTGGTAATATCATAGTTCCACAGCGTTTCTATCAAATAGGTGCCAATGAGACAGATCAGGAAAAGACTGTTGCCAAGGTGTTTCGCCTTCAATGTTTCTTTGCCTTTTGCCAGCGCAAGCGCGCTGCCTATCGCGGCCGTCCATATAATATCGCCGCCCAAGACCATAACAAACCGAACCACAACGAGTCCCATAACACCTGTAATCTCACCCGCATACTCCGCCAGGTAATACATATCGTCCGCCAGCGTCAGAATCGCATAACCGGCTCCCACCGCCGCGCCTATTGCCAGACCGTTTAAGCCATAGCCTCTGCTCTTTTTTCTTAAAAAGATACATACCAAAAGCGTTTTTGCCAAAACAGTAAGCAGCGGAATCGTAAAAACAGAGCTGTCCGTATAACCGATCCCCGTGATATCCTGTACAAAGAAAACCACAAAATAAGCGGAAATACCGCTGAAAACCGCTATGTATAATATGTCCATGACGGAGATATTGCGCGGAATATTCAATTCCCATATAAGTATGAGCATTGTCACGGGAATCATATAGGGCGCCGCGCTGACAAGGAGCGCTTTCCCGAACCCATACATGTAACCGCACACCAAGATCAGTACAAGCATTACCAGACTGTAAATAAAAAACTTGTAAAACAAAAACGGCGGCGTCCACTCCTGTATCATATCGCTCTCATAAGGCACATTCCCCGGCAGTCCCGCCATAAACTGCCGCTCTTTTTCCTCCCTTGTCTTTACGGAATTAAAACCCGAAAAAATATTTGACCACTTAAATTTCTTTCCTTGAAAGATATCCTTTGTATCCCGACTCATTTTCCACTAATCCTCCTCTTTTACTTCACCAAAAATGTATTTTCCGCGTCGCCCATGTAAAAACCGTCGCCCGGCCCCAGATAGTAAATCATATTGGGTGACAGCCGCTCTCCGTTGTCACGAAACGTCCCGTAACTGGAAGCCAGATCGATCAGCGCTACCCGTTCCTTTTCAATTTTGACTTTACAATGTACGGAACTGACGCCTTTTGTGCCGTTCGGATAAATGATGCCGCACTGATTGGCGTCTCTGCCGATGACGATCTCCTTCCCGATTGGAAAAGTCTGTCCTTTATAAATCCCTCCCATTCCGATCAGATACCGCTCGTCTCCGCTGTTATCTTCTTCCTTTGTCCTGACGCTTCTCAGATAAGTAATGACAGCCGCCGCAAAGATCAGAACAAGAATCCACATGTAGCTTTGCATCGTTTCCACCCCTCCATAATTATTTTTATATACAGTCGCCCCCACCTGTAAAACGGGTGGCTCGGGACGCGGGCTCTAAGTCCGCCCTACTTGGCTGCGTCTCAAGACGCTGGCTTTCTCTTTATGACCATGGGAAGCCTGCTCATTGAAGTCTTCCCACGGCCCCGTTCAAACCACATTGCTTTTGACTCGTTGCTGCCCCTAAAGGGGCGTTTGTACTACTTAGCCCTGACCCTTAAAAGGGTCTTCCGTTTCTCTGTTGAGAAACTCCAATGCACTCAACAGGGTCTATCCGACCCATAACAAAAAGACAGCATTCTTTTTCATACTAAAAGTAACGAAAAAGAATCCTGTCTTTTCCCGATATTCCCCCAATAAATATTTACGGTATGATCAATGTGCTGTGCTGTGCTGTGCTGTGCTGTGCTGTGCTGTGCTGTGCTGTGCTGTGC
>CAMQTN010000032.1 GCA_947037115.1 uncultured Lachnospiraceae bacterium | reverse complement strand
CTACACTTCTAGCTTCGTCGGCAGCGTCAGATGTGTATAAGAGACAGCAAAGTACACCGGTTCAGAGACCGAAGCCGGCGCCTGAATCACGAAACGGGTATCTGTGGATGGCAGCATGCCTGACACAAATTCGGCGGGGAATAGCCTATGATGAAACAGAAAGCTTATGCGAAAGTAAATATTGGATTGGACGTGCTTCGGCGCAGGCCGGACGGATATCACGAGCTGAAAATGATTATGCAGACTGTCGATATCTGCGATGAACTGACTTTTGAAAGAGAAAGGGAACCCGGCATCCAGCTCCGGATAGACGGGGCGGACCTGCCTGCGGATGAAAGGAACCTGGCTTATCGTGCGGCTGCTCTTTTAATGGAAGAAAAGCATATCAGGGAGGGCGTGTCCATTACGTTAAAGAAAAGAATCCCCATCGCGGCGGGTATGGCGGGCGGAAGCGCCGACGCGGCGGCCGTGATGCGGGGATTAAATGCTCTTTTTGCAATGGGATACTCCACGAAATCCCTGCAGAAGCTGGGTGTAAAGCTGGGTGCGGACATTCCCTACTGTATATCGGGAGGAACGATGCTGTCGGAGGGAATCGGGGAAGTGCTGACGCCGCTTCCTGCGCCTCCGGACTGTCATCTGGTGGTGGCAAAGCCGGACGTCGATGTGTCTACGGCCTTCGTGTATCGGAATCTGCGGGCGGACAGCCTTCCATTTCATCCGGATATTGACGGTATGGCAAAGGCCCTTGCCGCAGGCGATCTGAAAGGGATTACGGACAGAATGGGAAATGTGCTGGAGACGGTCACTGTGCGGGAATATCCTGTGATCGACAGGATCAAGAAGCGGATGTGCGGGCTGGGTGCAGAAAATGCGCTGATGAGCGGCAGCGGGCCCACCGTATTCGGCATTTACAAAGAGCGGGAAACGGCGGAGAATACAGCGGAAGTTTTAAAGGAAGAGAAACTTGCGAAAGCTGTTTATGTGACGCGGTTTTGTGAGGGTGCGGAAGCGTAAGGATCAGGAGGCGTTCTATGGATCATGATTTCACGGTGAATATGAATGAGTTCCTTCCGCTGCGGGATGTGGTGTTCAATACACTGCGCAGGGCGATTTTAACCGGCGAGCTCAAACCGGGGGAGCGGCTGATGGAAATTCATCTGGCTAACCGTCTGGGGGTAAGCCGCACGCCGATCAGGGAAGCGATACGAAAGCTGGAACTGGAAGGGCTTGTGACCATGATTCCCAGACGGGGCGCAGAGGTGGCGCAGATCACGGAGAAGAGCTTACAGGACGTGCTGGAGGTGAGACGCGCTCTGGATGCTTTGTGCGCGGAGCTTGCCTGCGACAGAATCACAAATGAGGGAAAAGCAGCGCTGGGAAGGGCCTGCGATCAATTTGAGGACGCCACAAAAACGGGAGACGTAGTGACGATTGCGGAGGCGGACGTGGCGCTTCATGACATTATTGTGCAGGCAACGGGAAACCAGCGGCTGATCCAGTTGATTAATAATCTGTCTGAACAGATGTACCGCTACCGCTTCGAGTATATTAAGGACGAGAGCGGGCATGAAAATCTGGTCAACGAGCATAGGATGATATATGAGAGCATTATGAACAGGGATAAGGAGGGTGCGGCCATGGCGGCGAAACTCCATATCGATAATCAGGAGCAGAGTATTATCCGACAGATCCGTATTGATCCGGCCAGAAAAAAATAAAACATCGGGGGACAGTGTATCAGGAGGCTCCTGTGAGGGCATACTCCCAGTGTCGGAAGAAAACGGCAGATGGGAGTGCGGACTATGTGGAAAAAGGGAAAAATGCTTGCGGCATGTATGTTTGCGATGGCATGGTGGAGCGTATTTTATCCGGAGCTGTGTTTTACGGAGGAGACCTGCGAGGTGATGCAGACTGCAAAGACGGAGGAAGAGGCTGGCCCGGGTGTGATACCGCAGGGTGGTGAAGCTGGCGCGTCAGCACAGGGCAGTGAGGATGATACGGCTTCCGGGATTTTGCGGGCCGGTGATGATGAAGTGGTGATAAGCAGCAGACTTTTGGAGTGGTGCGGGGAAAGGCTGTTTGACAGGAAGGAATAGAGAAAGGTTACAGATCATGAATGGACAGGAAGAGTGGCATAACAGTCCAATTGGAGTTTTTGACTCGGGGGTGGGCGGCCTGACCGTAGCCCGCGAGATCATGCGTCAGCTCCCCAATGAACGGATTGTTTATTTTGGAGATACGGCGCGCGTACCATACGGAAGCAAATCCAGAGAGACGGTGACCAGATTTTCCAGACAGATCCTGCATTTTTTACAGACGCAGGATGTGAAGGCTATTGTGGTTGCCTGCAATACCGCCAGCGCCTATGCATTGGAAGAGCTGGAAAAAGAAGCGGATATTCCGATGATCGGCGTGGTAAAGCCGGGGGCCAGAGCGGCTCTTGCCGCAACGGTGAATAAGAAGATCGGGGTTGTGGGAACGGAGGCCACCATAAACAGTGGAATCTACAGCCGTTACATACAGGAACATGACAGTGACGTTACCATCATGGGGAAGGCCTGCCCCCTTTTTGTGCCGCTGGTGGAAGAGGGACTTTGGGAAGATCCGGTGACAGATGAGATTGCACGCCGTTACCTGACGGAACTTGTGGACAGCGGCATTGATACACTGATTTTAGGCTGCACCCACTACCCCATGCTCCGCTCTACAGTGGGAAAGATTATGGGCGAGAGTGTGACGCTGGTGAATCCCGCCTATGAGACGGCGAGAGAATTAAAGGCGCTTTTGGCGGATAAGGGTCTGGAGAGCGAGCACAGGCCGGAGCTTGGAACGGAGCTGTACCGTTTCTATGTCAGCGATGCGGCCGATAAGTTTCAGCGGTTTGCCAACTCGATTCTGACCTATGGTATCCTGTCTGCCAAGGTGATTCGGATTGACGAATATTAGAGTGAAGCGTGCGTAAGGGAAGGCCTGACCAACGGCATTTTCTGCGCTGATTTGAGTATATGTCAGAGGAGATTCATATGACGAAAGAGGTGTTACTGACTCTGCAGGGACTACAGTTTGACCAGCGGGAGGAAAACGCAGACAAGATCGAGACAGTCACTGTGGGAGATTATTATAAGAAAAACGACAGACATTACGTGATCTATGAAGAAGTCACGGAGGGGTTTGACTGCCCCACAAAAAACCGCCTTAAATTCAGCGAACACATGGTGGAACTGACCCGCAACGGATTGGTCAATGTACATATGATGTTTCAGGAAAACAAAAAGAATATGTCCAACTATAATACGCCTTTCGGACAGATTCTGGTGGGAATTGATACGAAACGAATCAGCATTGACGAGAGGGAGGACAATATCGTAGTGGATGTGGACTACGCGCTGGATATCAACTATGAGTTCCTTTCAGACTGCCACATCAAAATCGATATCCGTCCCAAGGCAAAAGAAAACGGCGGCTTCACGCTTTTATCATAAACGTGGTCTGCCGCCGGGACCAGGGACTGCTTTTTAGTCCCCCCCCTGTAGTAAGTTCCGCAGGAACTCACGGCGTAAATTCAAAGAAATTTACGCCGGTTATTTTATGGGTTTTGCACCCGCTTTTTCCTGTGCCTTCTCAATTAACTGCTTAAACTTGCTCTTTTTCTTCTGTTCCACAACGGTTGTCTTTCCGTGGAGCCCTTTCACACCCGTGATATAAATACCGCTGACAACGGCCTTTACCTCTTTCTTGACAGGAACGGAGTCGAAGATACTCTCCTCGCAGATGAGTGTCATAATCTGTGGGCCTACTTTTGCTTTCACAACCGGAAGCTTGGAGTTACGCAGAAGTTTGGGTGTCTGATCCACAACCATCTGAGGAAGACCGGCGTCCTTTAGTTTCATACGCTTTTTGTCGATGATGAGCATGGATACGGTCTGCTTCATTGCATCGATCTGCGCCTGCTGTTCGTCCTGCTTTTTCTGCGCCTTTTTTCCAAGGAAATATAATACGACTACGGCGATAAGAAGAACCGCCAGAATCACCAATAAAACAATCGTAATTGTACTCATCCGATAGCCTCCGTTTTTCGTGTTGATGCATGTAATGGATATTTTAACATTGATTTTTACGTTGCGCAAGATTCTGGGGAAGATTTCCGAAAGAAAATATGTGTACATTTTGTGTCCGCCGTCCTGCGGATATGGACAAATTCAAGATATTTGTGCTATAGTAGAAACTGTATTTATGAATGAAAAGAGGCTGTGAGGAAATTATGAAAAAAAAGATGTTTGTGCTGGCAGGGATGATCGCTTCATCGCTGTTTCTGACTGCCTGCGGCAGTAAGGAGTATTTGAAGGATATTAAAGCCGAGAAGTATGTGACTCTGGGAAACTATATGGGACTTGAGGCAGCAGTACAGAAGGTCGAAGTGCCGGAGGGTGCGGTGGAAAGTTATATTGAGGAGAATTTTCTTGCGCCGAAGGCTGAAACGGCGCCGGTGACGGGCAGACCGGTTCAGGAGGGGGACGTTGTCAATATTGATTTCGCCGGTTATCAGGACGGCGTGGCTTTTGACGGCGGAACGGGAACAAGCGATCTGACCATCGGTTCCGGACAGTTTATAGACGGTTTTGAGGACGGGCTGATCGGTGCAAACGTGGGGGATCAGCTGAGCCTTGATCTGACCTTCCCGGATCCGTATACCCGCAATCCGGAACTGTCAGGCGCGCCTGTGGTGTTTGAGGTGACGGTCAACAGTATCAGCGAGAGAAAGATGCCGGCGCTCACGGACAAGCTGGTGGAGGAGTTAAGCGCAGAAGGGTACAATGTGGGTTCGTGTCAGACCGCCGCAGAGCTTGAGGACTGGGTTTATGATCTATACGACCAGTCGGCAAAGAGCACTTACGATAATCAGGTTGAGACGGTGCTTGCCGACGCAGTCATGGGCAGCAGTACCTTCGAGGAACTGCCAGAGGAGATGGTGCTGCGCTATACGAAGAGCATTGAGGAGAACATGAATATCAGAGCGGCTTCCATGGGTATGACCCTGTCACAGTATATGCAGTTGTATCAGGGGCTCGACGAGGCGGGATACCGGGCGGTCTTCGATGAGCAGGGTATGCTGATGACAAAGAAGTACGTTATGTATCAGGCAATCGCCGATCGGGAGGGGCTTGCTCCCACGCAGGATGAGATCTCCGAGGAGATTTCTGCACTTATGACGATCTACGGCTATTCTTCCGAGGAGGAGCTTGCAAAGAGTGTGGACATGGAATCCTTCAAGGAAGATCTGATGCGGAAAAAGGTAGTGGCGTTCTTAACAGAAAACGCGAACATTCAGGAGACGGCGGCGATCGTGGACTGATATAGAACAGGAAAACAGGAGGCGTAAATATGGATTTAACAGATATCAAAGACTTGTATCGTGACAGTGAAACGTATATTGACAAAGAGGTGACAGTCGGCGGATGGGTCAGGAGTATCAGAGACTCCAAAACCTTTGGTTTTATCGTGGTAAACGACGGGACCTTTTTTGAGCCCCTGCAGATTGTGTACGCGGACGGGCTGGAGAATTTTGAGGCCATATCCAGGCTGAACGTGGGTTCTGCGATTGTGGCGAGGGGTAAGATTGTGGCAACCCCGCAGGCGAAGCAGAAATTTGAAATGCAGGCGGAGGAGATTGTAGTGGAGGGCGTCTCCACGGCGGATTATCCATTGCAGAAAAAAAGGCACAGTTTTGAGTACCTGCGCACCATTTCCCATCTTCGTCCCAGAACCAATACCTTTCAGGCTGTCTTCCGGGTGCGCTCCCTGATTGCCTATGCGATTCACACTTTCTTTCAGGAGAGAGGCTTTGTCTATGTGCACACGCCTATCATTACCGGAAGCGACTGTGAGGGCGCGGGCGAGATGTTCCAGGTGACGACCATGGATTTAAACAATCTGCAGAAGACAGAGGACGGACAGGTCGATTACAGTCAGGATTTTTTCGGAAAACCGACCAACCTGACCGTGAGCGGACAGTTGAATGTGGAAACATACGCTTTTGCGTTTAAGAATGTGTATACTTTCGGCCCTACTTTCCGGGCGGAAAATTCCAATACCACCAGACATGCAGCGGAGTTCTGGATGATTGAGCCGGAGATGGCTTTTGCGGATCTGACGGACGACATGATGGTGGCGGAGGCGATGTTAAAGCATGTGATCCGTTATGTGCTTGAAAATGCGCCGGAGGAGATGAACTTCTTCAATCAGTTTGTGGACAAGGGTCTGATTGAGCGTCTGAATCATGTACTGAACTCTGATTTTGCCCATGTGACGTACACGGACGCCATTGAGATTTTAAAGAAGCATAATGACAGTTTTGAATATAAGGTGGAATGGGGCTGCGATTTGCAGACGGAGCATGAGAGATTCCTGACGGAACAGGAGTTTAAGCGTCCCGTGTTTGTGACGGACTATCCGAAGGAGATCAAAGCCTTCTATATGAAGCTGAATGAGGACGGAAAGACGGTAGCGGCGATGGATTGTCTGGTACCGGGAATCGGTGAGATCATCGGCGGCAGCCAGAGAGAGGATAATCTGGAGCTTTTGGAGCAGAGGATGGAGGAGCTGGGATTAAATAAGGAAGATTATCAGTTTTATCTGGATCTTCGCAAGTACGGTTCCGCCAGACATGCAGGCTTCGGACTGGGCTTTGAGCGCTGCGTGATGTATTTGACTGGAATGGGCAACATCCGTGACGTGGTTCCTTTCCCGAGAACGGTGAATAACTGCGAACTGTAATTGTGTGAGAAGTAGTGGGCATTAAGATGAAGAAGAGTTTTAAGAGACGGTTGTATGTTGTATTGGCCTTTATATTGTGCTTATCGGTGGTAGATCCGATTTCGGCTACCACTATTTCCGATCTTCAGAAAGATATCAAAAGGAACCAGTCCCAGTTACAGGGCGCCCAACAGAAAATTAACAGTGCGCAGGAAGCGCAGGAGGGCGTAGAGGAAGAGATCAACGAGATCGATGCGGAGTTGGTGAGCCTGCTTACGGATATTGATCTCATTGAGGACGCCATTGAGGAAAAAGAGGAGGAGATCGCTGCAACCCAGGTGGAGTATGATGCGGCTGTGGTGGAGAAGGACGAACAGTATGCTTCCATGAAAATCCGAATCCAGTTTATGTACGAGAAAGGAGATTCCTCCTATCTGCATATGTTTTTCGGCTCAGGCAATATGGGCGATATGGTGAATAAGGCGAAATATGTGGAGGAGCTCTACGACTATGACCGGAAGCTGCTTGCCGAGTATGAGGATACCGTGCACCGGGTGGAGGAATTGCAGGACAGGCTGGAGGAAGAGAAGTCTGAGCTGGAGACATCCAGGACGGAGCTCAAGGAGGGGCAGGAATATCTGGAAGAAATGCTTGCCCAGAAAAGGACGGAGTACGAAAATTACAGCGTGATGCTCACCAAGGCAAAACAGGAGGCGGCGACCTACACGGCAAGAATCAAGCAGGAAACGGCGCAGATCAAAAAGCTGGAAGAGGAAGAGCGCAAACGCAGGGAAGAAGAGGAGAGAAAGCGGAAAGAGGAAGAAGAACGGCGCAGAAAGGAGCAGGAAGCTCTGCTGGCGAGTCAGAACAGCGAAGCCGCCGAAGATGACGAGGAACCCGAAGAGACTGAAGACTCCAAAAGCGAAGAGGAAGAGAAGCCCAAGGTAACGTCTTCCGGCGGGAGCGGTAAAGGACAGGACATCGCGAATTTTGCCTGTAAGTATATCGGGAATCCATATGTGGCGGGCGGCACCAGTCTTACAAACGGGGCGGACTGCTCCGGATTTGTGATGGCGGTCTACCAGAATTTCGGAATTTCCCTGCCGCGAAGTTCCTATGCGCAGTCAAGTGCCGGCAAGTCGGTGTCCTACTCTGAGGCACAGCCCGGCGATGTGATTTACTATGGCGGCCATGTGGGCATCTATATAGGAAACGGGCAGATTGTACATGCCAGTACGGAACGCTCGGGGATTAAGATTACCTCTGCCACTTACCGGAGTATTATTACGGTGAGGAGAATTGTGTAGGAAGTGCTTGCAGGAAGAAGGTAACTTAGATATAATTTTAAAAGCAGTCAGGCAGGAAGCCGATATCAGGTATACGCAGGAAGGTATACGATTCCCCCAAGGGGAATGGTGTGCCTTTTTTTGCGCGTATAAGCAGAGTCAGAAAGCGGCACAGACAGGATGCATGCTTGCATGCAGGACTGGCTGTGATGATTTATGACGAGCAGCGCGAATCGAGTCTGCTTATACGCCCAACCTGAACAGAACGGAGGGAAAACAGAATGGAACTGTCGGAATTTTTCTCGGAAAATAAGAAAGTGGCATTGGCCTTTTCAGGCGGCGCAGACTCGGCTTATCTGTTGTATGCGGCGAAGGCGGCGGGCGCGGACGTGCGTGCCTACTATGTAAAAAGTGTGTTCCAGCCGCAGTTTGAGCTGGAGGATGCAAAACGGTTAGCGGTAGAGCTTACGGCGGATATGCGGATTCTGGAGGCGGATGTTCTCGCCCTGCAGACGGTGGCGGACAATCCGGGCGACCGCTGTTATCATTGTAAAAAGCTGATTTTCCACACCATTGCTGAGGCGGCCAGAGAGGATGGATATACGGTTCTGCTGGATGGCACAAATGCTTCCGACGAGGAGGGGGACCGTCCGGGCATGCGGGCGCTCAGGGAACTTTCGGTGCGTTCCCCTCTCAGGGAGTGTGGGCTGACAAAGGAAAAAATCCGCGGTTTGTCGAAGGAGGCGGGTCTTTTTACATGGAGTAAACCGGCCTATGCATGTCTGGCTACAAGGATACCCACAGGGGAACCCATTACGAAGAAAAAGCTGTCGGCCACCGAAGCCGCGGAAGATTATCTGTTTTCTCTGGGTTTTACAGATTTTCGGGTGCGTCGGTTGGGGGAGTCGGCGAGGCTGCAGTTTCCGGCAGAGCAGTTTGGGAAGGTTCTGGAGAACAGGGAAGAAATCGTAATGGAATTGAAACAATATTATAATGCGGTTTTACTGGATATGGAGGCGAGAGGATGAGTGATTACAAAAAGATATTGGAACAGGTGAGAGACGGGGCGCTCTCCGTGGAAGATGCGCTTCTTTCCATCAAGAGAAAGCCTTTTGAGGATATTGGGTATGCGAAGGTGGATCTGCACAGGGAAGTCAGACAGGGCGCACCGGAGGTGATTTTCGGCTCGGGGAAAAAGGCAGAACAGATTGCAGGTATCATTGACAGCATGAAAAAGAACGGGCAGGAGACGGTTCTGATCACCAGACTTTCCAAAAAGAAAGCAAAGAAGGTGAAAAAAACACAGGAGATGACCTATTATGAGGAGGCCAGAATCGGTATCGTCGGAAAGATGCCGGAGCCGGACGGGATCGGAAAAATTGTGGTTGCCACCGGGGGAACTTCGGATATCCCGGTAGCTGAGGAGGCGGCGCTCACCGCCGAGGTGCACGGCAATGAGGTGGTGCGTCTTTATGATGTGGGCGTGGCGGGACTTCACAGACTGCTGTCCCACATGGATGAGATTATGGATGCGTCGGTGATTATTGCCATTGCAGGTATGGAGGGAGCGCTTGCCAGCGTGATCGGCGGGCTGGCGGACTGCCCGGTGATTGCAGTGCCCACCAGCGTGGGGTACGGCGCGTCCATGAACGGCGTTTCCGCGCTCCTGTCCATGTTAAATTCCTGTGCAAGCGGTGTTTCCGTGGTGAATATCGACAATGGATTCGGGGCAGGGTATCTGGCGAGTATGATCAACCGTGTAAGATAACTTCTAAAAACATCCTGCTATAGGATGAGACTCATAGAAAGGACAGGATATGAAAACTTTGTATTTGGATTGTAGCATGGGCGCGGCGGGGGATATGCTGACCGCGGCTTTATTGGAAATTCTGCCGGAGAGGGAAAAAGCGGTGGAGGAGTTGAACGGCCTTGGGATTCCGGGGGTGACGTTTGTGTGCGAGGCGGCGGGCAAGTGCGGCATCAGAGGAACCCATATTTCGGTGAAGGTTCATGGCCAAGAGGAGTCGGAAAAGATGCATGAGGGCGGGCATGTTCATGAGCATGAACATGAACATGGTCACGGGGAAGAGCATCATGAAGAAGGGCACGACCACGGGCATCATCATGAAGAAGGGCACGACCATGAGCACCATCATGAAGAAGGGCACGATCACGGGCATCACCACCATCACAGTGGTATGCGCGAGATCGGGCGTATTGTAATGGATCTACCTGTGTCCGAGAGAATCAGGAAGGATATTCTGGCTGTGTTCGGACTGATTGCGCAGGCGGAAAGTCATGTGCACGGTGTGCCTGTCACGGAGATTCATTTTCACGAGGTGGGCACCATGGATGCGGTGGCGGATGTCGCGGCGGTCTGCATCCTGATGGACAGACTGGCGCCGGATCAGGTCATTGTGTCCCCCGTGCATGTGGGCAGCGGACAGGTGAAGTGTGCCCACGGCATCCTGCCGGTTCCCGCGCCCGCCACGACATATATATTGAAAGACATACCGATTTATGGCGGTCAGATCCAGGGAGAGCTCTGTACCCCCACAGGGGCTGCGCTGTTGAAATACTTTGCCAGCCGCTTTGGTGCGATGCCTGTGATGCGCACATCCGTGATCGGTTATGGTATGGGTAAGAAGGATTTTCCGGCGGCAAACTGTGTGCGCGCTCTTCTCGGAGAGACCAGAGAGGCTGGCGATACAGTGGCGGAACTTTCCTGCAATGTGGATGATATGACCGCGGAGGCGGTGGGCTATGCTATGGAGGCGTTCTTCGCGGCGGGAGCGCTGGAGGTGTATACGACTCCGGCGGGAATGAAGAAGTCCAGGCCGGGCATTGTGATTCATGTTATGTGCAGAGAGGAGAAAAAGGATGAGATGGCGGCGTTGATTTTCAAGCATACCACAACCATCGGCGTCAGAGAAAATATTTCCAGAAGATATACTTTGAAGCGTTCTGTGGAGACGGTCCGGACGCCCTTTGGAGATATCAGAAAGAAGATTTCCGCAGGCTACGGTGTGACGAGAGAAAAATATGAATATGAGGATCTGGCGCGCATCGCTACGGAGAGGGAAATGTCAATGCAGGAGGTCATGGAGGTACTTGGAAAGTGAGAAAAGAGATATGCCTGCTTGGAGTGGCGGCTGTGATTCTTTGTACGGCCTGTAGTGGGAAAACGGAGACAGCGGGGCAGATGCAGGAAGGCAGCGGACAGGAAGACCCTGTTACGCTGGTTTATGCCAGCGGAGACTATACCCGCATCAATCCGGCTATGGATGAACACGGAGAAATCAATCTCCTGCTTTTCGACGGCCTTACAGCCCATGACGGAGAAAATAAAGTTGTTCCCGCTCTGGCAAAGAGCTGGGAGTTTGACGAGGCCACATGCACCTATACCTTTCATTTGGAGGAAGGGGTCAGATGGCATGACGGCGAGCCTTTCACGGCGGAGGATGTAAAGTTTACGGTTGAGACGATTATGGACTCTGAAAACGGATCTGAGAACGCGCCAAATTACGAGGACGTGGAGGAGATTACGGTTGTGGACGAAGAGACTGTCGCCTTCCGTCTGGCGGCGCCGAATGTGGCATTTCTGGACTATATGACTATGCCGGTTCTGCCGGAACATCTGCTGGAAGGCGAGAACATGCAGGAGTCGCCCTTTTTCCGCAGTCCTGTGGGAACGGGGCCGTATAAGCTGGAGAGCTGGGATGCGGGGCAGTCCATTGTCCTTGTGAAGAACGACGATTATTTCCGGGGCGCGCCCCATATTGACCGTGTGATCTTTAAAATTGTTGCCAACGACAATGCCAGGGCCCTGCAGATGGAAGCGGGAGAGGTGGATCTGGCCCTGCTTACGCCGAAGGCGGCGCAGTCCTTTGCGGATCGGGAGGGATATGTCTGTTATGATATGAAAACTTCCGATTATAGGGGGATTCTGTTTAACTTCCAAAACGAGTTCTGGCAGAAAAACCGGGATATCATTCCGGCGGTCTGCTATGCGATCGACAGGCAGGCCATCATAGACGCGGTGATCCTGGGGCAGGGGATGCCCGCCTATGGGCCTTTGCAGCGCAATGTTTATAATAATGAAGAGGTGGAGCATTATGATTATAATCCCCAAAAAGCCAGAGAGATTTTAGAGGCAGCAGGCTGTGTCATGGGCGACGACGGGGTCTATGAAAGAGATGGGGAAAAGCTGTCCTTTGTGATCAGCGTTGGCGCGGGCGATCAGGTGCGTGCGGATATGGCGCAGGCGGCGGCACAGCAGATCAGTCAGATCGGGATAGCTTGTAAGGTGGAAATTCCCACGCAGATAGACTGGGAAAGCCAGATGGCGTATCTGATCGGCTGGGGAAGCCCCTTTGACGCGGACGACCATACCTATAAGGTGTTTGGCACAGGCAAGGGCGCAAACTACAGCGGTTATTCTAATCAGGCGGTGGACCGGTATCTGATCGAGGCCAGACAATCCGACGATCCCAAAGTGCGGGCGGCGGCATATGACAGGTTTCAGGAGGAACTGGCGAAAGACCCGGCCTATGCTTTTATCTGCTATATCGACGCAAACTATGTGGCTGACGCTTCGATTCACGGCATTTCTCCGGATACGGTGATGGGACATCACGGCGTGGGTATCTTCTGGAATATTGAGGACTGGACGATTGAATAGCGTGTCTTCGTGTGGTTTGGAGGATGGAAAACAGATGGATGTGCTTACGGTGAAAAACCTGTCGGTCAGTTTCTACAGGCAGTCAGGTGAGATCGAAGCTGTAAAAAATGTCAGTTTTTCCCTGCGAGCGGGAGAAATTCTGGTGATTATGGGAGACACCGGCTGCGGGAAGAGCGTTCTGTGCAAGAGTATTGTAAAACTCCTGCCGGACATTGCAAAGGTGAAAACGGGACAAATATTCTTTCAGGGAAAAGAGATCACGGACTATTCGGAAAAGGAGATGCAAAAGCTACGGGGCAATTCCTTTTCCATGGTATTTCAAAATCCTATGACGGCCCTGAATCCCTGCATGAGCGTGGGGGAGCAGATTGCTGAGGCGGTGCGTCTGCGGCAGCCGGGGATTTCCCGAAAAGATCTGAAAAGCAGAGTGACAGAACTGATGGAGCTGGTGGGGCTGGACCGCCCCGGGGAGAGAGCTGGGCAGTATCCCATCCATTTTTCAGGAGGCATGGCGCAGCGGTGCGTGATTGCCATCGCGCTGGCAGCGAAGCCGTCGGTGCTTTTTGCGGATGAGCCGACGACCTCTCTCGACGCGGGGGTACAGGAACAGATTTTGGAGCTGCTTCTGGAACTGCGCAGGAAGCTGGGGATGGCCGTCATCCTTATCACGCACAACCCCTATGTGGCGGCGAAGATGGCAGATCGGGCGGCTTTGATGCGCGGCGGGGAAATTTACAGGATCGGGGACGCGGAGGAGATCTTTGAGAAAATCATACATAACAATCATCCATGAATTGGGCAAACTTTTACTGAGTATATTTCTTTTGTCTGTTCTGGTGTTTACCATGTCAAGACTGGCCCCGGGCGATCCGCTCTATTCTTATTACGGGGACCAGGTGGAAAAGATGGGCCCGCAGGAACAGGAAGAGGCGAGGGAAAGACTCGGTTTGCATGAACCGCTTCCCGTGCAGTATGCGAGATGGTTTCAGGGAGCGGTTCGCGGCGATTTTGGCATTTCCTATAAATATAAAACGGATGTGAAGGAAGTGATAGCCGGGCGGATCGGAAACACCCTGCTTCTGGGCGGCCTCGGATTTGTCATTATTTTTGGTGTGGCGCTTCTTCTCGGGCTTTTTTGTGCATGGCGGGAGGATAAGTGGGCAGATCGGGTGGTCTGCGGAATCGGCACGGTCACAAGCTGTATTCCTGAATTCTGGCTGTCTTTGCTTTTGATTCTGGTATTCTCGGTATGGCTGGGGTGGCTGCCAAGTTCCGGCGCCTACTCTGTGGGGATGGAGGGAAGCCTTGCAGACAGGGTACGGCATCTGGTACTGCCCCTTACGGTGGTGGTGCTTGGGCACCTTTGGTATTATGCCTATCTGGTGCGCAACAGACTGTTGGAGGAGACGCGGGCAGACTATGTGCTTCTGGCGAGAATGAAAGGGCTGTCGGGAAAACAGGTGCTGTACCGGCATTGTCTGAGAAATGCCATGCCCTCCTATCTGAGCATGATGGCGATTGCCCTGCCCCATATTTTGGGCGGCACTTATGTGGCAGAAACGGTCTTTTCTTATCCCGGAATCGGGACGCTGGCTTACGAGAGCGCCAGATATCAGGACTATAATCTGCTGATGTTAATCAGTCTTATGACCGGCGGGCTGGTTATTGTCGGAAATATGTTTGCAAAGGTCATAAACGAGCGGATTGACCCGCGGATGGGCCTGAAGACAGGGGGTATGTCAGAGGAGGTGAAAGACTGATGAAGAAAAGATTTCCGGGAATTTCTCTGTTTATACTGACAGTGGTAATTGCCGGCTGTCTGGCCTGTGGAGCTGTTATGACAAAAGATCCGGCCTATATGGATCTGGCTAACAGCAATACTGCTCCCTGCCGGGCCTTTTTTTTCGGTACGGACGCCATGGGGCGGGACGTCTTTTCTATGATCTGGCACGGCGGCAGGGTTTCGCTTTTCATCGGCTTTTTGGCCACTCTCATTTCCACGGCGGTTGCGGTTCTTGTGGGCAGCGTAAGCGGATGCGCGCCGGCATGGATAGACGGCGCAATGATGGGGCTGACGGATATTGTTCTCAGCGTGCCGGGCCTTCTGCTCACTGTTTTTTTGCAGGCGGTTCTCGGCGGCTCGAGTGTGATCGGTCTGGCAGTGGTGATTGGCCTGACAGGCTGGATGAGCATGGCCAGAGTGGTGCGGACGGAGGTTTTGCAGTTAAAAAATATGGATTATGTGCTGGCGGCCAGATGCCTGGGCGGTGGTTTCTTTCATATTCTGTGCCGCCATCTGGCCCCCAATTTTATTCCGTCCATTCTCTTTATGGCGGTTATGAATGTGAGAAGCGCCATTGTGGCGGAATCCACCTTAAGTTTTATGGGAATCGGCCTTCCTGTGGAGGTGATCTCCTGGGGCAGTATGCTTTCTTTGTCGGAAAACGCACTGATTACCCGTTCCTGGTGGACGGTTTTGATTCCGGGCGTCTTTCTTTTGGTGACGCTTCTGTGCCTGACGAATCTGGGAAATTATATGAGAAAGAGCGGCAGTAAAAGACACAGTAATTTGTAGCCCCTGTAAATCCGTGTCCGGATGGCGGATACGGATCCTTTGTGATGTGCCTTCCTTTTTGGCATATACTTGACACAAAAAAGAAAAATTAGGATAATATAAAGTATAGTTTATATTATCCTAAAAAGGAGGGCGCGATATGAAATACATGGAACGTGCACTGGAACGCAAATTCTTACACATGAGTTCTTTTTTTAAGGCTGTTCTTGTAACGGGTGCAAGGCAGGTAGGAAAGACGACAATGCTAAAGCATTTGGCACAGGAACAAAATCGTACTTATGTTTCTATGGATAACACAATGGCAAGGACGCTTGCCAAATCAGATCCGATCCTCTTTTTTCAGACTTATAAACCGCCGGTTATTATCGATGAAATACAGAAGGCGCCGGAACTGTTTGAGCAGATAAAGATTATGTGTGATGAAAGCGAAGAACGGGGGCTGTTTTGGCTGACCGGGTCACAACAGTACGGGATGATGAAAAATATCCGTGAAACACTGGCCGGAAGAATCGGGATTCTGGAGCTTTTCAGCTTGTCGAAGAGTGAAGTGGAGAGGCTGGCTTTTCCGAATGAATTAGACTTTTCCCTGTCCGGTTTACTGGAAAGACAGGCTCTTGTGAAAAAAAATGACATTGTGGATGTGTTTGAGCATATCTGGCGCGGGGGGATGCCGGATGCCCTGTTGGCAGATGCAGAGCAAAGACAGGAATATTTCAACTCCTATATTGAAACTTATCTCATGCGGGATGTCGCAGAAGAAGGAGGAATTACGGATACCGTTCGTTTTCGGAAATTTATGAACGCCTGTGCGGCTTTGGTGGCAGAGCAGGTTAATTATAAGACTTTGGCGGACGCTGCGGAAATATCGCAGCCAACGGCGAAGGAATGGGTGCGCCTGCTGCAGGGACTGGGTATTATTTATCTGCTGCCGCCGTATGCCAACAATGAGTTGAAACGACTGTCCAAAACCCCAAAACTGTATTTTTGTGATACGGGATTGTGCGCGTACCTGTCTATGTGGCTTACCAGGGATACGCTTATGAATGGGGCGGTCAGCGGGCATTATTTTGAAAATTATGTTGTGATTGAACTTCTTAAAAATTTTGCCTACGCACCGTTTAAAGCAAATCTGACTTATTATCGGGATTCCAATGCAAAAGAGATCGATGTGTTTGTGGAGGAGAATGGAATCATACATCCGTTGGAAATTAAGAAATCCGCAAACCCGGACCGGCGGGAAGTCAGGAAGTACGAACTGCTTGACAAAGCGAAACTGGAACGGGGGAACGGCGGCATTGTATGTATGTGTGAGGAAGTCATTCCGATTGATGCTAAAAACTGTTTTATCCCATGTAACTTGATCTGACGATGCAGGGAAATAACTCGATCAACAGCCGACTGCAACCTGAAGTTGCGGAATTGTCAGAGCAGAATGATAGATATTTCAGGGATTTTTGTTATTCTGCTATTAGAAACTGGAAACGATTTCAAAAGGAGTCGGGAGGAAAATGCTATGACATTTGGAGAAAAACTGTATCAGCTGAGAAAGACCCATGGGTTTTCGCAGGAAGCCCTGGCGGAAAAACTGAACACCAGCAGGCAGGCGGTGAGCAAATGGGAAAACAACAACGGGTATCCCGAAACAGAGAAAATTATCCTGCTTGCGAAGCTCTTTTCGGTGAGTCTGGATGATCTTTTGATGGAGGAGCGGGAGATGGGAGCGGAGACCGAGGGCGCAGGCAGTAATATGGAAAAACGGCGCATTGATAAAAAAGCAGAGGAGAATGGATATTATGTAAACCGAGAAACGGCAAACGGTTTTCTGCTCTACTACAGGAAGAAATTCCTGCTGACAGCGGCGGCCTGCGGACTCATATTGGGCTGTAACGGGGCCTCTTATTCCTCAACAGAACCGGGTCTATTTGAAATGACGGTGGAACCGTTCCTCACAACGCTGTCGGTTATGGCGCTGCTTTCTATTGTGTTTTACATTATTTTAAACCAGAATCCGTACAGAAACCTCAGGGATAAGGAGCTGATTTTTTCGGAGGACGTGAGAAGAGAACTGCAGGAGGAATTTTCCAGGATGAAAAAGGTGCTGCTGGCGGGTATTATAATATGTCTGGCGGTTGTGGGTATAAGCGAAATGTATTTTTCCAGCAGTCTCAATGAAACATGGAAGACCATGTATCTTTTAAGTGACGCTGAACTTCTGCGCGGTGCAGTATTTTATATGATAATGGTGGGCGTCTGCGGCTTTGTCACGGTTTTTTGCGCGGGCGTGTACTGGTCTTATGTCACATTGCTGCGAAATCAGTCAGAAAAAAGGGGATAAAGAAAGGCGGTGTGTCATGACCAGACAGCATTATATTGAAGTGAGAGATCTTGTCAAAAATTATGATACGGGGAAGGTGAGAGTAAGTGCCGTAGATCATGTCAGTTTTTATGTGGATCAGGGTGAGTTTATCGGCATTATGGGAGCCTCCGGTTCAGGCAAGACAACGATGCTGAATATCCTGTCCACTATAGATACCATGTCCGCCGGACAGGTTTTTTATGACGGGGCCGATATTGCGGGGATGAATGAAGAAGAATTATCGGATTTCCGACAGAGAAATCTCGGATTTGTTTTTCAGGATTATAATCTTTTGGACACCCTGACCATAGAAGAAAATATTATGCTTCCCATGGCCCTTTGCAGTAAAAAGAAAGAGGAGATAGTAAGCAGGATACAAAGCATATCGGAATCGCTGCACATCGGCGATATTTTGAGGAAGTTCCCCTATGAAGTGTCCGGAGGGCAAAAGCAGCGGGCGGCCTGCGCGAGGGCGCTTGTCAACAATCCGAAGCTGATTCTTGCGGATGAACCGACAGGGGCGCTGGATTCAAAATCGTCAGATATGCTGCTGCATACTTTTCAGGTCATGAACCGGGAATTGGGGGCAACGATTTTAATGGTGACGCATGACGTATTTTCAGCTTGTTATTGTGAGAGAATTCTGTTTTTGAGCGACGGCAGAATATGCGCCGAATTGGAGCGGGGAAATGAGGGAAAAAGAGAGTATTTAAATCGGATTCTTGACGTGCAGTCCCAAATCGGAGGTGAAGATATCAGTGCTTGATAAACTTGCTTTGCGAAATGCCCGCAGATTATGGAAAGATTATCTGAATTATTTTCTGACCTTGTGCATGGTAACGGCGCTTATGTCGGCCTTTCACGCCCTGCTGTTCTCAAAGGATATTCAGGAAATGATTCATTACGGAAAAGGGGAAGAGCTGTCCACGGCAGGAACCATGCTGATCGCTTTCATGTCCGTTTCCACAGCGATTATTTTGGTCATAGTGGCCTGGCTGATCAACTATATGACGCGTTTTATTTTGGAGAAGAGAAGCCGCGAGTTTGCTGTCTACCTGCTGGCCGGCATGAGAAAAGAACAAATAGCAGTCCTGTACATGAAAGAAAATTTCTGCCTCGGCATATGCGCGCTGTTAGCGGGTCTGCTTTTGGGCGGTGGATTGCAACAGGTTTTGTTTGTTATCTTTTATAAAAGTATCGGGATGAACTATAGGGTAAAGGCAGAGATATCGGCGGGCGGTGTTGTTTTGACCGTTGCTTTGTATGGTATTTGTTTTATCGCCGCTCTTTTTCGGAACAAGAAAAAATTTTCCCATATGGAGATAATCGGCCTGATTCATATGGACAGACAGAACGAGACTGTGGACGAGAAAAGAGGCGCCATGTGGAAACGGCTTTTCTTTTTGTCAGCAGGTAATATTTTGCTTCTGTATTTTCTTATTTTTACCGGGAGAATAACAAAGGTAACGGCAGTATTGGAGATGATCGGCCTTGTATTTACATTTTACATGTTTTACATAGGGTTATCCGCCTTTTTGATGCAGTATATCAAAAACAGAGGGAATCTGATCTACAGGCGGGACTGTCTGTTTCTGATGCGCCAATTCTCTTCTAAAATGCGCAATACCTGTTTCGTGCTGGGGACGTTAAGTCTTTTGTTTACGTTTGCTCTGGTGGGAGGCTCGTTAGCATTTATGCTGAGTGATTATCAAAACAGGCAGTTGGATGTGGAATATCCTTTTGATATTATTATCGTCAGTGACAATACAGAAAATGATTTCTCTGAAGAAGAGAAGCTGATCCGTAAGAGTGTTACGCCGCAGTCTGTCCTAAAATACGCTGTCTATCAAAACGGAACGGGCGATATGGGGGATTTTTTATATCAGAATTTAAGGATATTTGCCGACAAAGACAGCGATCCCGTTATGGCGGAGGGAAAGCGGGCGGTTTCCTATTATGATTACGACGTGTATATGGGGATCAGTGACTACAACTATCTGCGGGAAATGCTGGGCTTAAGGCCTGTTATACTGGGGGATGACCAGTATTTGATTCATGTGTCAAACCGTGTATATCAGGAAATCAAAGATAAAAGTCCGAAAGTGGAAAACAGCCTGCATACAGGGCTTGATTTTATCGGTTTCAAAACCGAGGGTTTTGCCCAAAATGGACACAACGGAACGGATTATTTATTGGTTGTGCCGGACCGGGAGCTTACGAGGATGAAAAAATATTTTTCCCTTATGGCGGTTGTGACAAGGGAACCTGTTCCGGAAAACTTGTCGGAAAGTCTGTATGATTTGGCAGGAAAGACAAGAGGATATGAGGAACTGGCTGACTATATCAGAATCGGGACGGAAGCACTGTTCCTGATGCCCGCCGCCATACAGGTCAAAAGCCGGGAAGTATTGGAATTGAAGTTTTTAATGAGCACGCTGTCCTTTCCGCTGTTTTATATCGGGCTGGTATTTTTGTGCGTGTCGTTTACCGTTCTTTCTGTTCAGCAGTTAAGCGATTCCCACAAATATAAATTTCGTTATCAGATTTTATACAGGCTTGGAATGGGAAAGAGAAAAATCAGGACTGTGGCGGCAAAGCAGATGTTTCTCTACTATCTGTGTCCTGTTATCCTTTCCGTGGTGATCAGTGCGGTATTTATATTGTATATTGGACGGCAGTTTGTTTCCTATACGGGAATACACACAAAGGGAATTTTGTACTTTGGCGTTTCTCTGGGCGGTTTTCTGGGCGTGTATGTTTTGTACTTTATATTGACGTATTTTCAGTTTGCGAAAAATATCAGTTGAACGACAATTTTAAATTTGATTGCTTAGACCGGTTGTGTTATGGTAATAAAGGAGTGCCATCAGGCACAATTTTGTAGATCGGACGAGGCACAGATGAAAAATAAGTTAAAAGGAAGCGGTTTTTTTCGGGCTCTGCTCAAAATGAATATGCTCCCGCTCATATTGCTTACATTGGTGATCACAACATTCAGCGCTGCCCGGTTTGCCGCCTCCTTAAATGTGGAAACAAAAAACGGCCTTGTGGATCTGTATCATACGGTTGCCGTCTGGTACGATACCGTGTATGAGGGAGATTATTGTGCGGTGGAAAAGGAAGGCACGGTGTATCTGCTCAAGGGAGACCATCCGCTCAACGGGGATATTGCAGTCATTGATGCTATCAAGGAAAAGACAGGTGTGGATATCACCATATTTTATCAGGATACACGTGTCGTTACGACGATTCGCACGGGTCAGGGTGAGCGGGCCACCGGGACAACGGCAAATGCCACGGTGGTGGAGGATGTGCTGAAGGGAGGCCAGCCTCATTTTTATACGAGTACAATGGTGGAGGGAGTTCGGTATTTTTCCTATTATGAGCCGCTTTTGGCGGCTGACGGGACATGTCTGGGCATGATTTTTCTGGGTAAACCCTCGGCAGAAGTGGAGGGGCTGATCCGCGATTCGCTTGTCCCGATCATTGCGTTTGGAATACTTACGATGCTGGCTGCCTGTCTGGTGACAGTCCGGTTTTCCGGCGATCTAGTCACAGCGATCCGTAAAACGGAGAGGTTTCTGATTACGATCTCAAAAGGAGATCTCCATGAGGAATTTGACCGGAATGTTTTGGGACGCAGGGATGAGCTGGGAGAGATGGGACACTATCTGATTGAAATGCAGAAGTCGCTGCAGAAGCTTGTGGAACAGGATATCCTGACCGGATTATATAATCGGAGAAGCGGGGAGAAGCAGCTTAGACAAAGCTGTGAAACTTACCGGAAGGATGGAACGCCGTTTTGTGTGGCGATCGGAGATGTGGATCATTTTAAAAATGTGAATGACACTTACGGCCATGAGTGCGGAGATGTGGCATTGACAGAAATTGCTGCGCGAATCAGGACCCATATGCAGGGACGGGGTTTTGCGGCCAGATGGGGCGGCGAGGAAATTCTGCTGGTGTATGACAATATGGAATTGGACGAAGCGGCTTCCTGTATTGAAGGGTTGATTGAGGAAATCCGGAACAGTCCCGTTGTTTATGGAGAGACTGTGTTTCAGGTCACAATGACATTCGGACTTACGGCGGGGAATGGCGGAAAAATCGAGCATATTGTCCGGGATGCGGATGCGAAGATGTATCAGGGGAAAAACAGCGGGAGAAACAAGGTTGTTGTATAGCGGATCTATTCCTTTCCGCTCTTTAAAAATCGGATGTATTGCAGCAGATCGCGCCTGTCCCGGGCGTTCAGCTTCTGAATATCATATACCACATCGTGCATGGTGACATTTCCCAGATATTTTCTGCTCAGATTCGCACTGCCCAGATATCCGGCGTCGCCGCCCAGAAGATAATCGGTGCTTACGTTATAATATTTTGAAAGTTTGAGGATCACCCAGATGGGTATTTGGCGGTGGCCGTTCTCATAGTTGGAGTATGTCTGCTGTGCTACGTCCAGATACGCGGCCACTGTTTTCTGGTTGAGATCTTTGTCTTCGCGCAGGTCCCTGATGATTGTACGCAGTTCTTTCATATGTGACACAACCCTTTCCGTCCATGGAAATGACAATATTGTTGTGTTAAAATGCTATCACACAACAAAAAGTTGTAGAAAGAAAACTGCGAAATGAATGGGAAATTCAAAATGACACAACAAAATGTTGTAAAATATGTTTCCGTTAGCGGAGGTTCTGATCAGGCGAATTTCCCAGAGGAAGATAGAGAAACAGATCGAAAACGCCATCGTCTGTTTTTATTTCCATACTGCCATGATACCGGGTCACGATTTCACGGATGCTTTGCAGGCCGAAACCGTGATTGGCGGCATCGGATTTTGAGGTGGGCAGAATCAGGCCGTGTTTCGGGTGGCTTCGGGACACGGATATTTTTTGCCCGTTTTCGGCGGTGGGGGCAGGGTTTTTGACTTCCAGACAGAATATTCCTTTGCCTGCCTTGCTTTTTAAGGAAATTTCTCTTCTTGTTTCCGCCAGTTTCATGCAGGCTTCCATGGCGTTGTCCAGGGCGTTTGCGTACAGGGCGCAGACGTCGGTCCTGTCGTAGGGGAGCTGCGCGGGAACATCCATGTCTGTTTTCAGACGGATATGGCACCGCTCCATAACGCCTTTCTTGACCGTCAACACGGCATTAATTGTGGAATCCCCGCAGTAAGTGAAGGACTGGGAGAGCGCGGTGCTGCCGGAAAGTTCGCTGGCGTAAGCCTCCCGTTTGTCTTCGGGCAGGGCCGACAGTATTTGGATGTGGTTGGCAAGGTCGTGTTTCAGACGGCGGATTTCGAAGTGGTGCTGCTCCATCGCTTCGTAATATGCGCGGTTGATTTCCGCAAACATGCTTTGCTGTTCCAGCTTCTGCTGTCTGGCCAGTACTGTGACGCACCAGAGCAGGCTGATGAAGGAAAGCAAAGAGATCAGCAGTAAAATGGCATATTCCCGATGGGAAAGAATATCAAAATAATGGTCGGACAGGTGAAATAAAGTGACCACATCCAGTACGATGCCGAGCGGGATGACTGTGAGAAGACACAGAAGCCGCCACATACTGTCTGAAAGGGTATAATCTTTGTCAGGTGCAAATTTACGTGTGTACAGACACAAGGTGAGCGCAAAGGGCAGGATGAACAGACAGGACAGGCGGTAACTGTGCTCCGAATGCAGCAATGCCTGGGGAAGGAGGTCGTGGACATAGTTGTCACGCAAAGCATTGAAGGAAAAGACGGTGCTGGAAAACATCAGACCGATTGTGACCTTCTTCCAGAAAGTACCTGTGCATGAGAGTAAGACAATCACAAGAAAAACAGGTGTGGCTGCCAGAATATTAAAAGGATCTCCAATAAAAATGATCGTGGCGCATAGCAGATAACAGCCGAAAAACAGCAGGAGACGCCGGGAGCGTTTTTCGGAAATGGTAATCAGGTACGACATGGCGCGCGTTACCAGCCAGCCGGAGAGCAGGGTTGCGGCCAGGTAGAGGACTTTTATCAGGGCTGTCATGTAAGGCTGCCTCCCATCATGGATCTGGCAATTTGCCGAAGGGCGGATTCTCGATATTTTCTGCTGCAGGGCAGTTCCTGCCCGCGGATGGAGAGGGACTGGTTGCCAAGATAATCGACGCTGGCCGGATTGACCAGATAGCGCTGATGAATCCGCACAAAATTTGGCGACAGTTGTCCTTCGATTTCATCCAGTCTGGCGTAGAAGGGGTATTCGCCGTTGGCCGCTACCAGAATCACTTTGCGTCTGTCGGAATAGAAATAGTGGATATCCGTCAGCCGGAAACGCCATGTCCCGTCTATGGTTTTTAAGGAAAAAGTCTGTGGCTCTTCCTGTGCGATTTTTGCGCGCACCCGCTCCAGTGTCTTTCGTATCATTTCTTCCCGAATGGGTTTCATCAGATAATCCAGTGCGCCTACACGGTAGCCGTCGAAGACATAATCGGAATATCCGGTTACAAATATGATAAGCAGATGTTCGTCAAATGTCCGGATCTTTTCGGCAGTCTCCATGCCGTTTAAACCTTTCATTTCCACATCCAGAAAAAGAAGGTCTATCTCGCCCGGGTGGCGGCTAAGCCATGAGGCGGCGGCTGTTCCCGAAGAAAATTCATAGACAATCTCCTCAGAATTTTCAATCATTATTTTTTCCAACTGTATACGAAGCGCGTCTCTTGCCTCCGGCTCGTCGTCACAGATCGCTATGCGTAACATGGCATAAATCCTTTCCTTGCTTTGTTTCTGTTGAATCTGCTCCCAGTATACCATAATTCCTATTACTTTCCTGACGGAAAATTCCGGCGGTCTGTCAAATATGACATCAGACCTGTCTGAAAATTACATTTTGTGCAGGGAGCCGCCAAAGATTACATGCAGACGGTCAGATGTGACAGTACAGTCTGCCCGGGGAGCGGGTTTGTGCTATGGTTATTGCAGATACAATTTCTGAAAACATCGAAAAGAAAGTGGCAGTTTCTTTTTGGCAGAAAAAGGAGGAGACAGAAATTATGCTGTATATCGAGGATCTTTACAAAGCCTATGAGACGGGAAAAAACAAATATCAGGTGCTGAAGGGGATTGGTTTTCATGTGGCTCAGGGGGAGTTTGTGGCGGTTATGGGCCCTTCCGGTTCCGGAAAAACGACCCTGCTAAACTGTATTTCCTGCTATATCCCCTTTGATAAGGGAAATATCAAGCTGGGTGGAGTGGCGCTGGCAGGCATGGATGAGGATGCGCTTGCGCGGGTTCGGAATACAAAAATCGGTTTTGTATTTCAGGATTTTATGCTTCTGGACGGGCTTACGGTTCGGGAAAACATCCTTGTGCCCCGCATTGTACAGGGGGAGGTGGAAGCGGAGGCCGAGAAGCTGGCGGATCAGCTCGCAGACTTGTTTGGGATCGCGCATATCCTGAACAAATACCCGGCGGAAATTTCGGGCGGTGAGAAACAGCGCACCGCAGTGGCCCGCAGCCTGATCAATAATCCGCTGATTATTCTGGCAGACGAGCCTACGGGAAATCTGGATTCCAAGTCCGGCCGCGCGGTGATTGAAACTTTCATTCATGCCAGGGAGAAGATGGGCGCCACGATCTTTATGGTGACCCATGACAGTTTTGCAGCGTCCTTCTGCGACAGGGTAATCCTGTTAAAGGATGGGAAGATTTACCGCCAGTTGGAAAAAAGGGAGGAGCGAAGCGTATTTCAGGATCAGCTTTTAGATGCGATCAAGGAGATGAGCAGCATGTGAGAAGGGGTTATAAAATTCAGCAACAGGAGGTTATAAGATGGGTCAGACAATCAATATGCAGCAGATGGAACAGAAACTGCGCAAGGCAGACAGGAAACAGTCGCGGCTGTATCTGTTCTGTAATTTTATGGCGCTGATGATTATTTCGGCGTACTCCGCGCTGATGCTTTCGCCTACGGTACAGAAAGTGTTCCCGGAGGGCGGCGACAGTGCGAAACAGATGTACATGATCTTTGTGATGACGCTGGTGGGATGCGTGGTGTTTACGATATATGCTATGGGACTGTTTTTCCGGCATAAATCCGGACAGCTGGGCGTCCTGATGGCGCTTGGGGCCTCCAGAAAGCGGCTGGCGCCGGGATTGTTCCGGGAGGTAATTCTCCTGAGCGGCATGTCTGCCATTGCAGGCACGGCTGCGGGATTTCCTTTTGTGTGGATGATCTGGCATATGTTCCGGCTGATTCTTGTGGACAGCTCGGAAATGAAGCTTACGTTTGATTTCAGATGCCTTTTTGTTTCCCTGTTGTTTCTGCTTCTGGTGGTGGGCTTTGCATGCCTGACGGCGTGGCGGTATCTGAAGAGAACCAACATTATGGAAGTGATCCGGGAGGAGCATATCAACGAGCCTGTGAAGGAGCTCGGCAGATGGTGCGGCCCGGCAGGGTTTCTGGTGATTCTGGCAGGGGCGGTGCTGGGGTATGGGGCGCCCTGGGCATGCCACGTGTGGTTTTCCATGTATGCGCCGGAATGGGTCAACATATTTTATGCGCCTGTGTTTGTGGGGCTCTATATGGTTATGCTGCACACTGTGGTGCACGGCTGGAAAAGCCACAGGAAGAATCCCTATAAGAATATCATTTCCAGGAGCATGATGAAATTTCAGGGAAAACAGACGGTCAATAATCTGCTGGTGGTCACACTGCTGATTGCGGGAGGATGCTTTGCGGTCTTTTATCTGCCAACCAACGGCGTTTCGGCATTGATTCGCTATGCGTCGCTGCCCTATGACTATTTTTACAAGTATCAGGCGGACCAGGATATTCCGGGCAGGGAGGAAGTGGAAGCCCTTGGCAGGAAATATGGACTGACGTTTAAAGACTGGAAAGAGTGCGACTATGTCACTTTGGGCATGGGAGGAAACTCGATGATTTTTGAGGAGGACGGCCTTCGTTACCATACGGAATATGTGCCGATGCAGGGCGAAGCCAGAGTGCTTTCCGAAGACGCCTGCCGGACGCTTACCGGGCAGGAGGTTGACGTTGAGCCGGGCACATACCTGAACCTGACCAATCAGGAGGAGACTTCCCTTTCTGTCAATGAATCGGCAAAGGGATTTACCAATATGACAACCCGTAAGGAGCTCGCCACAGAGTTTGCAGGATTCCTGCACTATGATCTTCTTGTGGATGAGATTTCCTGCTGTGTCCTTGACAATGAGGATTACGCCGCAATTTCCGAGGGCCTGACGGATGAGTGGAGGGGGCGTTTCGTGGAGTTTAATGTGGACGGAAAGGATTCCTACCCATTTGCCAATGCTTTTTATCACCTGTTTGTGTCATCCTTTGACGAAAGCTGCGAGCGGTCTGCCTACTATGACCGGGTGCAGAAGATCAGGGAAGATGAGGCGGGGAAAGAATACTGGGCCGATAAGGACGATATTGCGATAATCAGCTATGAACTTTCGGACTCCTTTATGTTCCGGCAGCTTTGGGTGTATCAGCCTGATTTCCGAATATTAAATCAAAATGACTATCTGCGGAATATGGCGGTAATGTTTATGATGTTCCTCTTTATTTTCATTGTGTGTCTGCTCACTGCGCTGGTGGTGTGTTATACCCGGTGCCAGAGCATCGCGCTGAATAACCGCTATATCTTCGACGACCTGAAAAAGCTGGGGGCTTCACCCGCTTTTCTGGATAAGGAAGTACGAAGCCAGTGTAACAATGTCTTCAAGGTGCCCTCTTTGGTCGGTATGTTTTCCATGTTCCTGCTGTTTTCCATGATTCTGTATGCTAATGACGGCAGGGTGCTCAGGGAGGAGCAGGTGGCTATGGGAGTCTGTCTTGTGATCCTTGGTGTGATCGGCATCATCATTTATGCGGTGTACCGTTCGACTGTGAAAGCGATTAAGGAGCAGCTGGGGATATGATGTCCGGCTGGCACGGAAAGAGCAAACTGTAAGGTAAATGCAAGACTCCTGCAAGGTAGACGCAAGGTGGGCGTGGTATCGTATCCTGTAAAGAAAGACAGGAGGATACAGTGATGAAGAAAATTGTGTTAATTGGAACGGTTGTTGCAGCTATAGCAGTGATCCTTGGTTTGGGCATGTGGTTCTCTCTGGGGAGTGGAAGCACCTATTATGTGCAGATTGACAACAGCAGGCTGGAGGAAGGAAAGCCAAGAGACGGCGTGATTGACATGCAGGGAGGTATGAGCTATTCCTATACGCTGCCGGCTTATCATGAAAAAGGAGGCGGGAAGGAAATCACCTTCGGCGCATCGCGGGAACTGAGAGAGGGGGCCTATTTGAAACTGACGGTCAGTCCTGTCCGCGGCGTGGTGGAATGGAGCGAAGTGACGTACGAGGAACTGCCTGCAGGGGTGCAGGAGCAGTATGGGGATTTGGAAAAAGGGGACTCTTTCAATGAGTAAATACGTAATTAAGACGAAAAATCTTACAAAACAGTATGGTACACAGAAAAGCGTTTCCAATCTGAATATCCATGTACAGAGAGGGCGGATCTATGGTCTGCTTGGCAGGAATGGGGCCGGAAAAACAACGACAATGAAAATGCTGCTTGGGCTGACAAAACCTACTTCCGGTGAAGTGACAATTTGGGGGAAACCTTTAGAGGAAAACGAAAAAAAGCTGCTGCCCCGTATTGGCAGCCTGATTGAATCACCCGGCTTTTATCCTAACCTGACCGCAACGGAAAACCTGCGCATTTTTGCAACCCTGAGGGGAGTGCAGGACCGTAACGCCATTAAAAATGCACTTGACTTAGTCGGGCTGCCCTATAAAGACAAAAAACTTTTTTCCCAATATTCATTGGGTATGAAGCAGCGGCTGGCGATTGCCCTTGCCGTGATGCATGACCCGGAACTTCTGGTTTTAGATGAACCGATCAATGGACTTGATCCCATCGGAATTGCGGAAGTACGTTCCTTTATCCGTGACCTTTGTGACGAGCGGGGAAAGACGATCCTGATTTCCAGCCATATTCTTTCCGAAATTGCACTTCTGGCTGACGACATAGGTATCATAGACCGCGGTGTATTGTTGGAGGAGGAAAGTCTTGCAGAGCTGGAAGCAAAAAGCAACAGGCATATCTCCTTCACGGTTTCCGATGCTGCACGGGCTGCAGGGATTTTGGAACGTGTCTTTCAGGAAAGCCGGTTTACCATACAGGATCACCATAATATGCGGCTGCATAATCCGGATCTCCCTGTTGGAAGGATGGTTACTGCCTTTGTGGAGAATGGGCTGGAAGTATCACAGGCCTGTATTTGTGAGGAAAGCCTTGAAGATTATTTCAAGCGCGTAACAGGGGGTGAGGGGATTGGTTAAACTTGTAATATGCGAGTTTTCGAAATTAAAACGGAAAAAATTTATGTTACTGGTTATACTGTCCGCATTTTTGTTTCCTGTACCAATTACAGTAATGATGACAACGCCGCAGATGGCAGAGAGATTTGACGGCGAGGCTGAGGCTTTTAATGCCTGTTTCCAATTTAGTATGGGATATGGGGTGGAGCTGCTTTTGCCCTGTGTCATAGGGGTTGTGGCCGCTATGTTGTTTTTTATGGAACGGGACAACGATACCTTTAAAAACCTGCGCACGATTCCGGTGACAAGCACACAGATGATTTTTGCAAAAATAATTGTATTATTTGTCGTGGGCATTCTTTTCAGTCTGGTTTCGGCCTTGGCAGCGGTTTTATGCGGAAGTCTGGTATCTGAGGTAAATGGGGTCGCCTATAAACTGCTGGTGGCATTAGAAATGGGTTTTTTTACCACTGCCGGGACGCTGCCTTTGATTGTCCTCGTAGTTTTCTTCAGTAAGACCTATATTTTTTCCATTCTGTTGTGCATTTTTTACAGCGTTTTAAGTCTGACCGCAGAATCTTCTTTTGGTGTATTGCCGAAAGCTTTATGCTGGCTCATACCAATTCCTCTTACAACACTTTGGAGTGCGGGAGATATGGCGCAGCACGGAGTGATAGAGATCAGGGGAAGACTTGCGTATCTGATACCGACAACTTTTCAGACAATTGCTATTTTAGGCGTCTGGGCTGTTCTTTCTGTCATAGTCATTGATGTTCTGTATAAAAAGAGGGGGGAATAATATGCTTCCTATGATCAGAACCGAAATTTGGAAATTAAAACGTTATCATATGATATGGGCGGGGATTCTTTTAATGCTGCTTTCCGTCTTATTGACAGTATTTTCTACTACGGCATTGGATGGCAGTGTCTGGACTTTTCCCTTTTTTACAGAGCAGGTGATCAAGAATAATGTTACCATGATTTTTCCTGTGTGTATTGCCCTGATTGCCGGATATATCATAGCAAGGGAAGGAAAGGATGATACGCTGAAAAGTATTGTGACAGTTCCTGTAGCCTACCGCAGTTTATTGTGGGGGAAATTATTTGTCTGCGCATTGCTGTCCCTGCTTTTCGGGCTGGTAAGCGCAGTATTTACTGTAATCGCCAATGTACTGATGGGATTTCCGGGACTGTCCCTGCCGTCGGTATGGCAGGCGTTTCTTCAGATTGTTTTGAACTGCCTGTTTCTGTATATTGCAATAATGCCGGTAATCGCAATTACAGCCCGCATGGCAAATGGACATATGATAGGAACGATTATTGCTTTTGTGTACGGTTATGGCGGTATGTTTGCAGCCGGGAATACAGTGGTGGCAGATATCTATCCTGTAACGGCAAGTTTGGGATTGATCAATTACCGGGGCTATGACGAGGGCGTGCACTGGAATATTCCAGTCTGCTTTTTCAGTATGCTTGCCACTTTCCTGATCGCTGCGGCCGCTGTATTCACCACAAAGGAAAGTGCGCCGGTAAAGGCGTCCAAAAAGCAGAAAAAGGCCGCTGCCAAAAAGGGCTGGTAATCGGATGGCGGCAGAACAGCCCTTTTTGTATGGTCTCACAGTCCGAAGCGCCGCTCAAAACGGTACTTCAGACTGTGGGAACGGATTTATTCTTCTACATGGATAAATGGAATGGAGCCGCTTCTGACAGCGGTATTTTCGAGTATCACATCTGCATGGGCATTGGTCAGGATACAGGCAGGCTCTTCGGCATCAGGCATGTAGGTGATGTCACAGCCTGAGAATTTCATGACGGCATGCATACCTTCTTTCCCTTTAAAAACAGACGCCTTGCGAAGATTGTTTACGGTTACATGGTAGAAGGAAATATCTTCGAGAGGAGTGGATTCCTGCAAATGGATTTTGTCTCCAAATTCATAATGAATCAGGGCGTCGATATCGTGGAAACTGCAGTTTTTGATAACCCAGTTTCGACTGTTGTCCCGCACCGTGTCCGCGCCGTGAGAATAGTATTCGAAGGCGTATAACGTATTATGTCGCCCGGAAATACGGTGGGGATATCTGGCAGGGCCGTAAAAAGTACAGTTCTCAATCAGCATGTTGACACATCCGATGCGGAGAGAATTGCATGCGGTGTTCAGCCGGCAGTCCGCCATGTGGAAATTGTAAGTGTCATAACCGGCAATACAGTCGTCCCCTGACTGGATGTCGCAGCCGGTGATCTCCACGTTGCAGCAATGATGGATATCGATGCCGTCGTGTCCCGCATAAACAGATATATTTTTGAGTAAAACATTGCGGCAGGAATCTATCTGATGCGCCCAGTTTGCACAATCCTGAAAATAATAGTTATCCAAAACTACATTTTCACAGCGGCATAACCGGATGCCCATAGGGCCGCGGAAGCCTTCTTCTCCGGCACTGTCCCTGCAGTTTTGTCCGTGAAAACCGGCCCCTGCTTCACCGATGATGGAAACATTTTTGGCGTCGATGGCACAGACAAGGGCGTAGACGTAATGGGGCGGGAGATGCCATAGATCAATATACTCCTGCTGATACAGATAGCCGAGCGTGGTTTCTTCCGCATAGTCCGTATAATCCGACGGATTTTTTGAACCGATCAGTACGGCGTTTTCCTGAAGGTGAAGAGTCGTGTTGTCATAAAGCCGTATGCTGCCTGTGAGATAACGTCCGGAAGGGACGACCACCTCGCCGCCGCCCGCATCTCTGCAGGCATCCAGGGCATTCTGGATAAAACCTGTCTGTAAAACAGATTCTGATGAGTGAGCGCCAAATTCGCAAATACTTTTCCTGAATTTCATGTTGATTTAACCTCCTGATTCATTTTTTTTGCAAGCAATGCAGTAAAAATGTATTAAGAGAGTTCGGCTGTGGAATGGCGGACTTCCAGTGTGGGAGTGAGGATTTTCTTTTCATTTTCCGCAAGCGGCCCGCTTTCCAGCATTTTCAGAAGAATTTTACCAGCATATTGTCCCATGAGGTATTCGTTTTGATTAATATGCGTAAAAAAATTAAAATCATCAATATTATTGGTGGGGTTGTCAAAGGAAATCATGGAAATGTCCTTTGGCACTTTGAGTCCCAGTTCGCGTAGAAGCGAATACATGTACAGGCAGGTCTTGGATTCGCAGCAAATAATGGCCGTAATGTGTTTGTCTGCAAGAATCCTTGCGATATAACCGGCAGAAATATTGAAGGGCTTATGGATATCCAGGTTTTCTTCTATGTGGATACAGCTCGGCAGAAGCCCGGATTCTTCGCTGGCCTGCCAAAGGCCTTTGATCCTGCTTTTTACGGTCTGCACATCTTTCGATGTATGGGTGACAAAAAGCAGATTTCTGTGTCCTGACATAAAAAGATGCTCAAAGGCGATCCTGCCGGCATAAACGTTGTCAATCGCCACATAATTCGTGTCAATGCCGGGCAGGCTTCTGTCAATGAGAACCATGGGATAATTGTTCAGTTTCATGCGCAGAAGCTGGTTGCTGTAATAGATCTGATCCACGGGAAACAGAATCAGCCCTTTACAGTCTGACTGAAAGCATTTTTTTAAAAGGTAGTCCTCGTTTTGGTGGGTGCGGCTCTGTACCATGTGAATATTATACTGTCTCGGGGGCAGAATGGAAGTAATGCCATTTATAATATTCAGCGAAAACTGGTCTGAAAAATAAGGAAGCATACACATAATATCGGAATATGCTGTGTCGGACAGTGCATTTTCGGAAGCGGGAATGTTAAGTTCTTTTGTGTATTTGTCCTTGGATGCCACAAAGCTTCCTTTGCTGGGGTAGCGTACAATATAGCCCTCCTCTTTCAGTTCTTTTAACGCCTTCGTAACGGTGATGCGGCTGACCTGAAACTGCTTCATGATCTCGGCCTCCGTAGGCAGCCGGTCACCGATGGAAAGCTTGTCCTGAATCTGGTTTAAAAGATAATTCTTAATATTCATATACAATGGTAAAGACGATTCGTGATCCATAGCAATTCTCCCCTGTATAACTTTTTTTTAAATTATATATCAGTATGCTG
>CAMQTN010000031.1 GCA_947037115.1 uncultured Lachnospiraceae bacterium | reverse complement strand
CTGATATATAGTATAAAACTTCTGCTGTAGAAGTCAATTATTTCTTATGTGCAGGATCAGGGGAAATATGTTAAAATGACTTTAGTTGTCTGAAAGGACATGAAATGTCAATGAAATTTTATAAAAACCTCTATATCGGGGATACTGTAAAAAAGCCTGAAAAGGCCATAAGGAAGCTGAAACGCCATAAAAAGCAGCCGAAGCTTTATGTGATCGTCTATGACAGGGATATCAGGCGGCTTGCGGTTTTTCACAGTCTGATGCTTTCCCAGTGGTATTATAAGGAAAATCCGCCCGGCTGTATCGTGGGACTGACAAACAGCAGGGAGGAGGCTTTTGACGTGATAGAACAGATCGCGAAAGAGGCGCTTGCAGCCACCGGGGAGGCGTCGCTTGTGGCGTATCTTTCCGGGGCAGATCCGGAAAGTTTTCAAAACTGAGAGGGAATCGGGGAGGAAATGTTACATATTCTGTTACTTATTTTAAAGATGATAGGAATCCTGCTCCTGTGCCTTTTGGGTGTGCTTATTGTGGGCATTGTCTGTGTACTTTTTGTGCCGGTCCGCTATCAGATCGAGGCGGTAAGGAAAGAGGGGGAAAAGGAGCCGCCGGTCACTCTCCGGGTGAAGGTTACGTGGCTGTTACACTTTGTTAACCTGGTTGTGCGTTTTGACGGCAGTCTTTTTGTGCGGGCAAGGCTTATGGTGTTTACGCTGTTTCGGCTGCCGGGGAAAGAGAAAAAGGGCAGAAAGCGCAGGCGTGAGAAAGGGAAAAAGGACAGACGGGAGGAAACGGCCAAAAGCGCCGCCCAAAATCAGGCTGATACGGTTGAGAGCGGGAACGCGCCGGCAGAGAGAAAAACAGCGCCGGAAAGTGCGGCACAGACAGATACGGCGGAAAATGTTGTAGATAGACCGAGTCAGTCAACGACGCCGGGCGGGGAGAAGACTGATAAAAAACCCTCGCTTTGGGACAAGCTGAGGTCTGTTCCGAAGATTTTACGCGGTATTTTCATAAAAATTAAGAGTCTGATTGAAAATATACAGTACACAATACAGAAGTTCTGTGATAAAATAAAAGCCATGTCGGATACGATAGGGTATTACCGTGGCGTGATGGAAGGAGAAGCTTTTCAGCATTCCTTTGCCCTTTGTAAGGGCGAACTGCTACGGATCGGAAAGAGCTTAAAGCCTCAGAAATTTCAGGCGCAGCTTGTAGTCGGCATGGATGATCCGGCGGCGACCGGACAGATTCTGGCCGTCTGCGGCATGTTGTACCCGTTACTCGGCGGACATGTGGATGTGGCCGGTGATTTCGAGAGAAAACGGCTGGAAGGGCATGTGTCTGTGAAGGGAAAAATCAGGTTTTTTACCTTCCTGCGGGTGGCGGTCAAAGTCTATTTCAATAAAGATATCAGAAAACTTTATAAATTGTTGAAAAAGGAGGCAGTGTAAATGGCTGAGAACAATTTTAGCGGTGTGATAGAATCCCTGATGAAGGGCATGAATGCCGTGATCGGAACCAAGACGGTGGTAGGTGACGCCACTCAGGTTGGGGATACCATCATCCTGCCTTTGGTGGATGTGAGCTTCGGTGTGGGCGCAGGCGCGTCGTCTGCCGATAATAAGAAAAACGGCGGGGCCGGCGGTTTTAGCGCGAAAATGACGCCCAGCGCCGTACTGGTGATCAAAAACGGCACCACGAAGCTTGTCAACATTAAGAATCAGGATACGGTTACCAAGGTGCTTGACATGATTCCGGACATTGTGGAGAAATTCACTTCTCCCAAGGAGGAACTGCCGGACGACGAGGCGGCGGTGGATATTGCTTTTCCGCAGAAGGAAGAATAGAGTCACCTTTTTGGCGTTGCGGCATATAGTATCATAAAAGCATAAGCAGGGGTAGACTATGAAAAAAATGATTGGATTTGTGGCGCTGTGTGTTGCGGCAGGTATGCTGATCATGCTTTTTCTGGTGAATCGTTTTCTTGGCTTTTTACTGATTGTGCTGCTTCTGCTGATCGGGTATGGGTTTTTTTGTTGTTGACTGGGAGATATGAGGAGTACGATGGAAAATTTGGAAGAGATACTGATGGATGAGAAGCAGACGGCAGATTCCCTGCAGGAATTGAAATCCTGGCTTTTCCGGGAGAACATCAGACTGATGACGGCATCTGCCGAGCTTGAGGAAAAGCAGGAGAGGTTTGAGCAGGAAAAAGAGCAGTTTAAGGAAGAAATGAAGGAATTAAGCCGTAAGATGTCTGCGGAGCAGAAGCGGATCCGGCAGGATAACCGGCTTGTCAGCGAGAAACTGGAAATCATAAAGGATGGCTTTCAGAAACTGGATATGGACCGCAGGAGGCTTGACAGGGAGTGGGCCAGACTCATGGCGGAGAAGGAGATCATGGAGGAGCGCGGCCTCTATGACAATTATCCGGAAACGAGTGCTTTCTTTCACGGGGTTAAAAGCCTCATGACTCTGAAAAAGAGGTATAAGGATCTGACGAAGATCTTTCATCCGGACAATCTGGCCGGGGATACGGAAGTGATCCAGCGGATCAACAGGGAGTACGAACAGCTGAAAAGAGAGTACGAGCAGTTCCGGCAGGCATAATTTCAGATACAGAAAAAAGACCAATCCGAACGGAGAGGTCTTTTTTAGACGCCTGACGGCGCATGTTTCATTAATCAGAACAGCATAAATTTATGCGCGCTCTACTGCGCCGGATCTTAAGCAGCGCGTGCACACGTGAAGCTTCTTGCTGCCGCCATTCACCTTACATTTAACGTTCTGAATGTTGGAATTCCAAATCCTGTTCGATCGTCTATGAGAATGGCTGACATTGTTTCCGAAATGAGCGCCCTTACCACAAATATCACATTTAGCCATCTTTACACCCCCTAACGAATATGGTATATGTTTGGAACCGGAACCGCAAAAAAGATCCCGTAACCGGGCCCTGCCCGATTTTTGCTCTACGCAACATTTGTATAATAGCAGAAAGTGGAAGAGATTGCAAGTATAAATTATAGTTTTTTTTCGGTTTCTTTTTTGCGGATATCGGGTTATAATATAGATACTGCAAAAGAAAAATTCGCCAGTGTTTTATTTCATTATGAATCAGGAGGTAATCTATGAAAGTCTCTTCAATGGATACCCATATGGGAAATATCTCGATCGACCAGGAAGTGATTGCGCAGTTTGCAGGCAATGCGGCGATGGAGTGCTTCGGTGTGGTCGGCATGGCAAGTATGAGCGTCAGGGACGGGCTTGTCAGGCTTCTCAAAAAGGACAGCATGACGCGCGGCATACAGGTTCTTTTGAACAATAACAAACTCACCATTAATTTTCATATCATTGTTTCTTACGGCGTGAGTATTCTTGCGGTGTCGGATAACCTGATCGACAGCGTAAAGTATAAGGTGGAGGAGTTTGCCGGGATAGAAGTGGAAAAAATCAACATTTTCGTAGAAGGTGTGAGAGTGATTGACTAGAGGGAGGAACAATATAGTGGATTCAAATACGATAGACGCCAAATTGATGGCCAGAATGTTTTTGGCCGGGGCTAAAAATCTTGAGAGTAAGAAAGAATGGATTAATGAGTTGAATGTTTTTCCCGTGCCGGACGGCGATACGGGTACCAATATGACGATGACAATCATGGCTGCGGCGAGAGAGGTGTCTTCCCTCTATGATATGGGGGATATCGATATGGTTTCTCTGTGCAAAGCCATCTCCTCCGGCTCTTTGAGAGGGGCGAGAGGAAATTCCGGCGTTATATTGTCCCAGCTTTTCAGAGGGTTTACAAAAGGCGTGAAGGAGTGTCAGGAAATCACGGTTCCCGTGCTGGCCACAGCGTTTGAAAAGGCGGTTGAGACGGCTTACAAGGCGGTTATGAAACCGAAGGAGGGCACGATTCTCACGGTGGCCAAGGGCGGTGCTGTAAAGGCGAGAGAGCTGGCTGATGCGGGAATGGAAGATATATCAGATTTTTTGGGACAGGTGATTGCCCACGCAGACGAGGTGCTTGCGCAGACGCCGGAGCTTTTGCCGGTGTTAAAGCAGGCCGGGGTTGTTGACTCGGGCGGTCAAGGGCTTATGCAGGTGTTGAAGGGCGCCTATGACGCCTACCTTGGCAAGGAGATCGACCTGACGGTGGACAGGACTGCAGTGACTTCCGGCGGCATTTCAGGGACGCCGAATTTTGAGGCGCAGGCAGGCGCAGAGATCAGATTCGGCTACTGTACCGAATTTATCATTATGCTGAACAAGGTGTTCAATATCAAGACAGAGCTGGATTTTAAGGCGTACCTGGAATCGATCGGGGATTCCATTGTGGTGGTTGCGGACGAGGACGTGGTAAAGGTGCACGTACATACCAACGATCCCGGTCTGGCAATTCAGAAGGCATTAAAGTATGGTGCGCTTTCCAATATGAAAATTGACAACATGCGTCTGGAGCATCAGGAGAAGCTCTTCCAGATGTCAAAGCAGGAGGAAAAGCCTGTGGAGGAGGATGATCTGCCCGGGCCGAAGAAGGATGTGGGCTTTATCGCCGTCTCCGTGGGGGAAGGAATTGCCGGCATATTTAAGGGGCTTGGCGTAGATTATATTATTGAGGGCGGACAGACCATGAATCCCAGCACGGAAGATATGCTGAACGCCATCGACAAAGTGAATGCGGACACGATCTTCATTCTCCCGAACAACAAGAACATCATTTTGGCGGCCAATCAGGCACAGTCTTTGGTGAAAGACAAAAAAATCGTGGTGATTCCCACAAAAACCGTACCGCAGGGCATTACGGCTGTTATCAACTATGTGGCGGGGCTTTCCGATGCGGAGAATGAGGAGACCATGCTCTCGGAGATGCAGTCTGTGGCCACTGGACAGGTTACCTACGCGGTACGGGATACGAACATCGACGGACGGGAGATCAGACAGGGAGATTTCATGGGGCTTGGCGATCACGGTATTCTCTCCGTGGGAACGGCAATTACCGCGGTGGCGCTTGATATGGTGGAGGCCATGATGTCGGAGGAGAAGGAACTTATCAGCGTTTATTATGGCGAGGAGATCGTGAAGGAGGATGCTGAGAAGCTGCAGAGTCTGATCGCAGAGAAATATCCGGCCTGCGACGTTGAGCTGCAGTATGGCGGGCAGCCGATTTATTACTATATCATTTCGGCGGAGTAACTGCATTATTATGGATATAAAGACTTTGAAGGGCGTCGGTGAAAAAACCGCCGCCCTCTTTGAAAAATTGAATATCTGCACGGCGGAGGAGTTAGTCAGTTATTATCCAAGGGACTACGAGCAGTTTTCGGAGCCCGTCTTACTTGACGGGGCGCAGGACGGGGAACTGACGGCGGTGGAGGGAAGAATCGCGGGCAATGTGGCGACCCGGCATGTGAGGGGCTTGTCCATCACCACCTTTCAGGCCGCCTGCGAGGGCGGCACGCTGCATCTGACTTATTTTAACATGCCTTATCTGAAAAACAGCTTAAAGCGGGGCGCTTCCTATATTTTCAGAGGATGTCTGCACCGCAGGGGAGACCGTTTTGTGATGGAGCAGGCCGGCATTTACAAGCCGGAGGAGTACGGGAAACTGACGGGCTGTATGCAGCCCCGCTATTCCACGACAAAGGGGCTGACCAATAACGCCATTACCAAAGCGGTGAAGCAGGCCATCGGGATGGTGGATCTCTCCGAAGATCCGCTCCCGGAAGAAATAAGGGAAAAAGAGGGCTATCCGGGACTTGCGGAGGCGGTGGGACAGATGCATTTTCCGGAAGGACGGGAGAAGCTCCTGGCAGCCAGGTCCCGGCTGGTTTTTGACGAATTTTTCCGGTTTATCCTGATTCTGCGCAGGATGCGGGACGATAACGAGAGGTCGGGGAGTATACATCCGATGATTGAGGTGGCGCAGACGAAACGTCTGATCGAGGCGCTTCCCTACCGTCTGACGAACGCCCAGAAGAGGGTGTGGGAGGAGATTCAGACGGATATGGCTTCCGGTTATGCCATGAACCGGCTGGTACAGGGGGATGTGGGTTCCGGGAAGACCATACTCGCCTTTCTGGCCCTGCTTATGTGCGCGGCCAACAACTGTCAGGGGGCCATGATGGCGCCCACGGAGGTTCTGGCAAGACAGCACTACGAGAGTTTGATGAAACTGGATAAAGAGTACGGTTTGCAGATCCACCCGGTACTTTTGACCGGATCAGTCAGCGCCAGGGACAGACGGGAGATCTACGCGCAGATCGAGAGCGGGGAGGCAGATATAGTGATCGGCACCCACGCTTTGATTCAGGAGAAGGTGGCATACAGAAGACTGGCGCTTGTGATCACCGATGAACAGCATCGTTTCGGGGTCAGACAGCGGGAGCGGCTTGCGGAAAAGGGCGGCGTTCTTCCTGAAACGGGAAAAACCGTACATGTGCTTGTCATGAGCGCAACACCCATCCCAAGGACGCTGGCGATTATCCTGTACGGCGATCTTCACATATCCGTGCTGGACGAGCTGCCGGCGGACAGGCTGCCCATCAAAAACTGTGTGGTGGACACTTCCTATCGGAACACCGCCTATAAATTCATAGAAAAAGAGGTGGCGCAGGGCAGGCAGGTTTATGTGATCTGTCCCATGGTGGAAGAGGGGGAGTCGCCGGAGCTGGAGGATGTGGGCTCCTATACGAAAAAACTGAAAAGTGCGCTTCCTGAGACCATCCGCATCGGCACACTTCATGGCAGGATGCGTCCTGCTCAGAAAACGAAGATTATGGAAGATTTTGAGGCCCATAACATAGATGTTCTGGTGTCCACCACGGTGATCGAAGTGGGAATCAATGTACCAAACGCCACCGTTATGCTGGTGGAGAACGCGGAGCGGTTCGGCCTGGCCCAGCTTCACCAGCTCCGGGGGCGTGTGGGGCGTGGCGACAGCCAGTCTTACTGTATTTTTATCAGCAAGTCGCAGAGACCGCAGACGATGGAGCGGCTTAAAATCCTGAACGAATCCAACGACGGTTTTTATATTGCCGGGAAAGACCTTTCCCTGCGCGGGCCGGGAGATCTCTTTGGGATCAGGCAGAGCGGGGATATGCGTTTTGCACTGGGGGATATTTACCGGGATGCATCTATCCTGCAATGCGCAAGCGACTGGGCGGACAAAGTCCTTGCAAAGGATAAGACATTAAGCGGGCCCCAGTACGATGCCCTGCGCAAAAGTCTGGCGGAACAGGAGATAAATGAGGTTGACTTTAGGAGTATCTGACGGTAAACTCATGGGAGAGGAAACCGGAGCTCTTTTTGAGAATTACGTTGAAATGAGGATCATATGGCAAAAAAAATAGCAGTAGTAACAGACAGTAACAGCGGAATCACCCAGTCACAGGCAAAGGAGCTTGGGATTTATGTACTCCCCATGCCCTTTATGATCAATGAGGAGCCGTTCTATGAGGATATCACACTGACACAGGAGCAGTTTTATCAGCGGCTTTCCGAGAATGCGGACGTCATTACCAGCCAGCCAAGCCCGGAGGATGTGATGAAACTCTGGGATGAATTGCTTGTAAGCCATGACGGGATCGTGCATATCCCCATGTCCAGCGGCTTAAGCGGCTCCTGTCAGAGTGCCAGGATGCTTGCTGAGGAGTATGACGGCAGGGTGCAGGTGGTTAACAACCAGCGGATATCCGTAACACAGCGGCAGTCGGCTCTGGATGCGCTGGCGCTGGTTGAGAGGGGAATGGACGCGGCGGCAGTCAAAGATTTTTTGGAGGAGGATAAATTTAATTCCAGCATCTATATTATGCTGGACACGCTGTATTATTTGAAAAAGGGCGGCAGAATCACGCCTGCGGCGGCTGCGCTCGGCACTATCCTGCGGTTGAAGCCGGTTTTGCAGATCCAGGGAGAAAAACTGGATGCTTTTGCCAAGGCTAGAACGGTCTCGCAGGGCAAGACTATTATGATGAATGCGATCAAAGCGGATATGGAGAAACGCTT
The DNA here is from genome assembly GCA_947037115.1 of uncultured Lachnospiraceae bacterium. Taxonomy (GTDB): domain Bacteria; phylum Bacillota; class Clostridia; order Lachnospirales; family Lachnospiraceae; genus UBA3282. The sequence continues at coordinate 25,464 of CAMQTN010000031.1, read as the reverse complement.
TGGCGGCGCGGCTGCCGATAATATCTGGCTGCAGATTGCCTATACCTACGACAGGGAGGCGGCAGAGCAGTTCAGGGAGCAGGTGAAGGAATTTTTCCCGGGGTTTGACGTGCATATGGATCCGCTTTCGCTCAGTATTGCCTGCCATATTGGTCCAGGGTCATTGGCCCTTGCCTGCTGCAAAAAAATATAATTGGAGAAACAGAATTGGCAAACGAAAACGAAATGGAATTGGATCGTCAAATTGAATATATAGACAAAGGCAGGGTTTATGTGGCGGCTTTTCAGGTGGAGCATGGACGGCTTCCGAAGGCCTGTGTTGTTACCTTTGGCTGTCAGATGAATGCCAGAGATTCCGAGAAATTGTCCGGCATTCTGGAGAAAGTGGGATATGTGCTTACCGATTCGGAGGAGGAGGCGGATTTTGTCCTCTATAACACCTGTACAGTGAGGGACAACGCGAACCAGCGTGTCTACGGGAGACTGGGACACTTAAACAGCCTGAAAAAGAAAAAACCGCACTTGAAAATCGCGCTCTGCGGCTGTATGATGCAGGAACAGGCGGTGATTGAAAAAATACAGAAAAGCTACCGGTTTGTGGATCTGGTTTTCGGAACCCACAATCTTTTTCGGTTTGCTGAGCTGCTCTCGGCCACGCTGGCGTCTGAAGATATGATTGTGGACGTCTGGGAAGAAACGGACAAAATCGTGGAAAATCTGCCGGTAAAGCGTAAGTACAGTTATAAATCCGGCGTCAACATCATGTTTGGCTGTAATAATTTCTGCAGCTACTGTATTGTGCCATATGTGCGCGGGCGGGAGCGGAGCAGGGAGCCGGAGGAGATACTCTGTGAGATCGAAAAGCTGGTGGAGGACGGCGTGGTTGAAGTGATGCTTCTGGGCCAGAATGTCAACTCCTACGGCAAAAATCTGGAAAATTCCATCACTTTTGCGGAACTTCTTCGCAGGGTGGAAAAGATCGAGGGTCTGCGGCGGATCCGATTTATGACTTCCCATCCAAAGGATCTGTCGGACGAGCTGATTGAGGTGATGCAGCACTCCACAAAGATCTGCCGGCACCTGCATCTGCCTCTGCAGTCGGGCTCCGACCGGATTTTAAAGGCAATGAACAGACACTATACCAGGGAACAGTATCTGGCGCTGGTAGATAAAATCAAACATGCCATCCCCGATATCTCCCTTACCACGGATATCATTGTGGGATTCCCCGGGGAGACGCCTGCCGACGTGGAGGAAACCATAGATGTGGTGCGGCAGGTACAGTTTGACAACGCCTTTACGTTCATTTATTCCCCAAGGACGGGAACGCCCGCGGCGGCCATGGAAAAGCAGGTGCCGGAGGAGGTCGTACATGAAGGCTTTGACAGGCTTCTGGCCGTGGTGCAAAAGACGGCGAAGGAACGGGCCGCCCTCCTTAAGGGGAAAGTGATGGAAGTCCTTGTGGAGGAGGTAAACGAGCAGGACCCTGCCTTTGTGACAGGAAGACTCTCCAATAATATGCTTGTACACTTTAAGGCGGACAGGAGACTGGTGGGAAAACTTGTCATGGTGATGTTAGATACCTGCCATGGCTTTTACTATACGGGACGAATGGTTGACTGGTTGAGTCAAACTAAACACACGAGATTAGGAAAGATGGTCGACAACCAATGGCTGAACTGACACCCATGATGAAGCAGTATCTGGACACGAAGAAGGAGTATCCGGACTGCATTTTATTTTACAGACTGGGAGACTTCTACGAGATGTTCTTTGAGGATGCGCTCACGGCCTCAAAGGAGCTGGAGATCACCCTGACAGGAAAAAGCTGTGGACAGGAGGAACGGGCGCCCATGTGCGGCGTGCCTCATCACGCGGTAGACAGCTATCTGAATAAGCTGGTTTCCAGGGGCTACAAGGTGGCGATCTGCGAGCAGGTGGAAGATCCTAAGAACGCGAAGGGAATCGTAAAGAGGGAAGTGATCCGCATTGTAACGCCGGGCACGAACCTGAATACACAGGCGCTTGACGACACGAAGAACAACTATCTTCTCTGTGTGTCCTATTTCCCCGGCAGGATCGGCGTTTCGGTGGCGGACGTCACCACGGGAGACTACTATCTGACGGAGGTGGATGACATCCGCAGGCTGCAGGATGAGATTAACAAATATGCGCCCTCCGAGGTGATCTGCAATGAACCGTTCTTCGTCAGCGGATATGATATCGAGGATTTGAAAAACCGGCTGCATGTGTCTGTCTATTCCCTCGCGCCTCACTATTTCGACGAGGATGGCTGTAAGAAGACGCTGATGCGGCACTTTCGTGTAAACACACTGATGGGACTGGGTATCGAGGATTTTCCGGCCGGCGTGATCGCGGCGGGGGCTTTATTGCAGTACCTCTATGAAACACAGAAGACGTCGCTTTCCCATTTTGTGCACATCTATCCCTATCTGAGCAGCAAATATATGCTCCTGGACAGCTCCACAAGGCGAAATTTAGAGCTGGTTGAGACCCTGCGTGAGAAACAGAAGAAGGGGTCTCTTCTCGGTGTGCTGGACCGTACAAGGACAGCCATGGGCGGAAGGCTTCTGCGCAAATACATAGAACAGCCGCTGATTGACAGGGAGAGGATTGACAGGCGCCTTGAGGCGGTGGAAGAGATGTGCAGGCGCAGCGTTGACAGGGAGGAGCTGCGGGAGTATCTGCATGCGATCTATGATCTGGAGAGACTTCTCGGGCGGGTAAGCTATAAGACCGCCAATCCGAGGGATTTAATTGCACTCAGGAATTCTTTGGCCATGCTGCCGTCCCTCAAAGCGGTGCTTGGCGATTTTAAAGCGTCTCTTCTTGCAGAAATCTTTGAAAACATGGACCCTCTTTCGGATATTTACAAGCTGATAGACGATGCAATTATGGAGGAACCGCCCATCGCCATCAAGGAGGGCGGTATTATCAAAGAGGGCTTTAACGAGACCATTGACGCACTGAAAAAGGCGAAGACAGACGGGAAGAAATGGCTGGCGGATCTGGAGGAGGCTGACAGGGAGCGCACGGGTATCAGGAATTTACGTATTAAATACAACAAAGTATTCGGCTATTACTTTGAGGTGACCAATTCTTACAGGGATCAGGTGCCGGAAGACTATGTGCGCAAACAGACGCTTGCCAACGCGGAGCGCTACACCACACCCCGCCTGAAAGAGCTGGAGGACTCCATTCTGAATGCGGAAGACAAGCTCTTCGGGCTGGAATATGATCTGTTTTGCGAGATCAGGGAAGCCATTGCCGGGGAGGTGGAGCGGATCCAGAAGACGGCCCGGGTCGTGGCGAAGCTGGACGTGTTTTCCTCACTTGCCTTTGTGGCGGAGCAGTATCATTATGTGAGGCCGTCCCTGAACGAGAAGGGCGTCATTGATATCACGCAGGGGCGGCATCCCGTGGTAGAACAGATGATCCAGAATGACATGTTCATCGCAAACGACACGCATCTGGATGACAAAAAGCATTGTATCGCCGTGATCACAGGGCCGAATATGGCTGGAAAATCTACCTATATGCGGCAGGTGGCGCTGATCGTTCTGATGACCCAGATCGGTTCCTTTGTGCCGGCGAAGGAAGCGGATATCGGGATTGTGGACCGGATTTTCACCAGAGTGGGCGCTTCCGATGATCTGGCAAGCGGCCAGTCCACCTTTATGGTGGAGATGAACGAGGTGGCAAATATTCTGAGGAACGCCACATCGGACAGTCTGCTGGTGCTCGACGAGATCGGGCGCGGCACATCCACCTTTGACGGGTTAAGCATTGCCTGGGCCGTGATCGAGCATATCAGCAACCGCCGGATTCTGGGGGCGAAAACACTGTTTGCAACCCATTACCACGAACTGACCGAGCTGGAAGGTAAGATGGACAATGTGAACAATTACTGTATCGCCGTCAAGGAGAAGGGGGATGACATCGTATTCCTGCGAAAGATCGTAAAGGGCGGAGCTGACAGGAGCTACGGCATTCAGGTGGCGAAGCTGGCGGGTGTGCCGGATATGGTTATCGACCGCGCCAGGGAAATCGTGGAGCAGCTCAGCGACAATGATATCACCGAGAAGGTGCAGAGCATTGAAATTGACCGGGGAAAGAAACAGAAGCATAAAAATGTCAGGTACGACGAGGTGGATCTGGAGCAGATTTCCCTGTTTGACACGGTGACAGACGAGGATGTGGTGCAGGAGCTTATGGAGATTGATGTGAGCAACCTGACGCCTGTGGATGCGTTGAATACGCTGTACAAGCTGCAAAATAAGTTAAAGAATCGATGGAGTCATAATGGCTAAAATAAACATACTGGACAGTCAGACGATAGATAAGATCGCCGCAGGCGAGGTGGTAGAGAGGCCTTCCAGCGTGGTGAAGGAGCTGGTGGAGAACGCTCTCGACGCAGGTGCGGACGCTGTCACGGTGGAGATCAGGGATGGCGGTACAAGCTTTATCCGTGTGACAGACAATGGCGGCGGCATTGAGAAATCTCAGGTGGAGAACGCCTTTTTACGCCATGCCACCAGTAAGATTTCTTCCGCGGAAGACTTAACCAGCCTGGTCAGTCTGGGATTCCGGGGGGAGGCGCTTGCCAGCATCGCGGCGGTGTCCCAGGTGGAGATGATCACCAGGACGCCGGGGGAGCTGACGGGGGTACGTTTGCTGGCGGAGGGTGGAACGAAGCGGGAACTGGAAGAGATCGGCGCGCCGCAGGGGACGACCCTGATCGTGCGAAACCTTTTTTTCAATACGCCGCCCAGAAAAAAGTTTTTGAAGCAGCCCAGAACGGAGGGCTCTTATGTGGCGGACCTGATGGAGCATCTGGCCATGTCGAATCCAAAAGTCTCCTTCAAGTTTGTCCTGAACGGACAGACAAGATTTTACACGACGGGAAACGGTGATCTGCGGGAGATTGTCCATCGTATTTACGGAAAAGAGATTGCCGGCGAACTCACGGACTTTCGGTGTGAGCGGGATGGCATGACGGTGACAGGGCTTTTGGGAAGGCCTGTCATCAACAGGGCAAACCGTTCTTATGAGATTTTCTATATCAACGGCAGATATATCAGGAGCACTCTGATCAGCAAAGCTGTGGAGGAGGGCTATCGGGAATATCTGATGCAGCACAAGTTTCCTTTCTGTATCCTGCATTTTCAGGTGGACACGGAGAAGATCGACGTAAATGTCCACCCCTCCAAGATGGAGGTGCGCATCGCTGACGGCCCGGCTTTTTACGAGGAAGTGCGGGCGGCCGTGGAGGAGGCGCTGCGGGGCAGGGAAATGATTCCTGCGGTGAGTCTTTCCACAGAAAAGGAGCGGCGCGAGGAGGCCGGAAAAGAGGCGGAAAGTGAGACCCGAAAGGAAGAGACACCGCCGGAACCCTTTGAGACCAACCGCATCCTGCAAAATTGCGGGATGGCGGCGGCCCGGGCGTCATCGATTCAGGCGATCTACGAAAAGAGCAGACCGACGCAGGAAAATGTCCTGCGCCAGACCGTAGATTATACGGCAAAGGCAAAGGCGCAGGAACCGGCAGTACCGCAGGCGGACCGCGCAGACACGGCGGCGGATCATCCAGCGGACAAACCGGAACAGATGGAGCTTTTTGACGACAGGCTGCTGTCTGTAAAGGCCAGAGAGCATTATGAGATTATCGGACAGCTCTTTGAAACCTACTGGCTGATTTCCTACCAGGACAGGCTTTTGATCGTGGATCAGCATGCGGCCCATGAGAAGGTCAGATATGAGCGTTTACTGCGGCATTTTAAGGAGAAGGATATTGTCTCCCAGAATCTCAATCCGCCCATGATTGTGACGCTGAGCAACCGGGAGAAAGAATGCTACCTTCTCCATGAGGAGGCATTCACCTCTCTCGGATTTGAGATCGAGGCTTTCGGCGGAAACGAATATGCGGTCCGCGGCGTGCCCATGGATCTCTACGGCTACACGCAGGAGCGGTTTTTTTACGAAATGCTGGATGAACTGGCGGCGGAGCCGGTGTCAGGCACGCCCGAGGGCATCCGTATCCGCATCGCCACCATGGCCTGCAAAGCGGCAGTCAAGGGAAATATGCGGATCAGCCGTCAGGAGATGGAAGCGCTGGTCGATGAACTTCTGACATTGGACAATCCTTACAACTGTCCCCACGGAAGGCCGACGATCATCTCCATGAGTAAATATGAAATCGAGAAGAAGTTTAAAAGGATCGTTTAAATTTGAGGAGGATCATGTGAAAAGACCGCTGGTAATTCTGACTGGCCCTACTGCGGTGGGAAAGACCGCGCTGTCCGTGGCTCTGGCAAAGGCCATAGACGGTGAAATCATCTCAGCCGACTCCATGCAGGTGTACCGCCACATGGACATCGGTTCCGCAAAGGTGACGGAGGAGGAGATGGCGGGCGTTCCCCATCATCTGATCGATGTGCTGGATCCCACGGAGGAGTTTAATGTGGTGCTGTTCCAGCAGATGGCCAGACAGGCGGTGGAGGAGATCTGCAGGCGTGGCCATATACCCATTCTTGTGGGCGGTACCGGCTTTTATATTCAGGCTTTGCTCTACGACATTGACTTTACGGAGAATGACAAGGATACGGCGCTCCGGCGCTCTCTGGAAGAGATTGCGGGCAGGGATGGCCCGGAGGCGCTCTATGAAAGACTTCGCGCGGTAGACCCTGAGTCCTGTGAGAGCATCCACGCCCACAATGTGAAACGGGTGATCCGGGCCATTGAGTTTTACGAGAAGACAGGGAAAAAGATATCGGCCCACAATCATGAGCAGAGGCAGAATGACTCTCCTTACCGGTTCGCCTATTTTGTCCTGAACGACGACAGGGACAGGATCTATCAGCGGATCGATGAGAGGGTAGACCTGATGATGGAGAAGGGACTGGTGGAGGAAGTGCGCGCTTTGCAAAAGATGGGATGCAGGCGGGGCATGGTATCCATGCAGGGACTTGGCTATAAGGAGATTCTGTCCTGTCTGGAGAAAGAGATAACGCTGGAGGAGGCTGTTTATCTGATCAAACGGGATAGCAGACATTTTGCAAAAAGGCAGCTCACCTGGTTCAGACGCGAAAAAGAGGTAATCTGGATAGAAAAAAACGTTTTTGACCATGACAGTCAAAAAATACTGGATTTCATGCAGGATTTCCTGCGCGAAAAAGCACTGATCCTGTAAGGATTTGTCGAAAATGCCCGACGGATTTTATGCAATATATACAAAACATAAAAAGATGGATTGGAGTTTTAAATGACAGAATTGTGTGAACAATATAAAAAATTTGGTATTTCAGAGTCGGTCTGCCGTTTCGGAGAGGAAATTCTGTCCTCCCTGGAACCTCGTTTTGCACAGATTGACAAAAATGCGGAGTACAACCAGCTTAAGGTGATCCATGCCATGCAGGCGGCAAATGTGAGTGAGGCCTGTCTTTTTGGAACGACAGGCTACGGTTACAATGATTTGGGACGGGACACGCTGGAGAAGGTTTATGCCGGGGTTTTTCAGACGGAGGATGCGCTGGTGCGGCCCCAGATTACCTGTGGCACCCACGCGCTGGCATTGGCCCTTATGAGTAACCTGCGGCCCGGCGATGAACTTCTTTCCCCCGTCGGGAAGCCCTACGATACCCTTGAGGAGGTCATCGGCATCCGGCCCTCGCGGGGATCCCTGGCAGAGTATGGCGTCACCTACAGACAGGTGGATCTTCTTCCTGACGGCGCATTTGACTATGAAGGCATCCGGGCCGCTATAGGCGAGCGGACGAGACTTGTTACCATTCAGCGCTCCAAGGGCTACCAGACCAGACCAACCCTTTCCGTTAAGCGCATCGGCGAGCTGACGGCCTTTGTGAAGCAGATCAAACCGGACGTATTGGTGATGGTGGACAACTGCTACGGGGAGTTTGTGGAGACGACAGAGCCTTCCCAGGCGGGGGCGGATATGGTCGTCGGGTCCCTCATCAAGAATCCGGGCGGCGGGCTTGCGCCCATCGGCGGTTACATTGCAGGGAAAAGAGAGTGTGTGGAGAACGCCGCCTGCCGCCTTACTTCGCCGGGACTGGCCAAGGAGGTTGGCGCTTCCCTTGGCGTGCTTTCCGCCTTTTACCAGGGACTCTTCCTTGCGCCCACGGTGACGGCATCCGCCCTGAAAGGGGCGGTCTTTGCGGCGAATATCTACGAGAAACTGGGATTTGCCGTCGTGCCTGACGGGCAGGAGAGCCGGCATGATATCATTCAGGCCGTGACCTTCGGTTCTCCTGAGGGTGTCATTGCCTTCTGCGAGGGCATTCAGGCCGCAGCTCCCGTGGACAGCTTCGTGAAACCGGAGCCCTGGGATATGCCCGGCTATGACTCTAAAGTGATTATGGCGGCAGGCGCCTTTGTGTCGGGCTCCTCCATCGAACTTTCCGCGGACGGCCCCATTGCGCCGCCTTATGCGGTCTACTTTCAGGGAGGTCTTACCTTTCCCCACGCGAAACTGGGTATTTTAAAAAGCCTGCAAAATTTGACGGATCTCGGAATCTGCCGGATTTAATGGAAAAAATTCCCTTTTTTTGTGTACATCAAAATCCGATTGTGTTAAAATGAGCGTTGGAGAAAGTAAGATCACTGCCCGGACTTTTGGAGAGAAGCTGTCGGGAAAGAGACTGCATGAAATCAGGCAAGTGTGAGAACAATGAATATTACAGACAGCAAAATCTTCCATATGAGAAATTTGCTGCCTACGGAAGCGAGAGCCTTACTGACTCGGAGCTTCTTGCAATCCTTCTTCGGACAGGAACGAAGGGTATGAGCGCGAGGGAACTGGGAGAGCGGGTACTTGCGCAGACTGCCGGATATGGGAACGGGCTGCTCGGGCTGTACCACATATCCGTACAGGAATTACAGAAGATAGAAGGCATCGGGGCAGTCAAGGCGGTTCAGCTTAAGGCTGTCGCAGAGTTCGCGAGGAGAATGGCACGGGCGAAGGCAAAGCGCGGGCTTTCCTTTCACGATCCTGCGTCTGTTGCGGACTATTACATGGAGCGGTTCCGCCATGAGAGTGTGGAGTATATACTGCTCTTACTCTTCGATTCGGGACTTCATCTGATCGGGGAGGAGATCGTCTCCAAGGGCACGGCAAACGCCGCCCTGCTGTCGCCCAGAGAGGTCTTTATTCAGGCTTTTCAAAGCGGAGCGGCAAATATTATGCTGCTACACAACCATCCGGGCGGAGAGCCCATACCCAGCGAGAATGACCTGCTGATCACGGAGCGCATCGTGCAGACGGGAATTTTTACGGATATTCCGCTGGTAGACCACATTATCCTTGGGGATAACAACTATTTCAGCTTTAAAGAGAGCAAATTACTGACAGATATGTCATATCAGATTTGAACGTAAAAAGAAAGGGGTAAACTTACCTTGGCAAACAACGCATTTGGAATCGACCTTGGCACCAGCAATATCAAGATCTATAACCGCGCGGATGACGATGTGTTTGTAGAAAAGAACATGATCGCCATTGAGAACAAAAAGACGCTTTTTGCTTACGGCGACGCGGCATTTGAGATGTACGAGAAGGCGCCCAGTAATATTAACATCACTTATCCGCTCAGCAACGGTGTGATTGCGGATATTCAGAACATGGAGACGCTGGTCAGGTACTTTTTAAATGGCATGATGCGGAATAATGTACGCCCTGCTGACTATTACATCGCTGTTCCCTGGGATGTGACAGAGGTGGAGAAGCGCGCGTTCAAGGATCTGATCAAGGAGTCCAACGTGAAGGCCAGAAAGGTCATGATGGTGGATAAGGCCGTAGCGGACGGTTTGGGACTTGGCATTGACGTGAAAAATTCACAGGGCGTCCTGGTAGTAAACGTTGGCTTTGACACCACGGAGATATCCATTCTCTCGCTCGGCGGCATCGTCTTAAGCCGTCTGATCAAAGTGGGAGGCCGGAAGTTTGATGAGGCAATTAAGGCCGCAATCCGCCGCGAATACAGTCTGATCATCGGCGGAAAGACCGCGGAGGTTGTGAAAATTTCCCTGCATGAGCTGGAGCAGGAAAGAGAAGCCGCAGTGGTTTACGGCCGGGATATTGTGACGGGACTTCCCGTGGAGAGGGAGATTCCAACCGATCTTGTGAATGAATGTCTTGTGGAGCATTTTAATTCTATCATAGACAACATCAAAGTGATTCTGGAACGCACCCCGCCGGAACTGGCGGCGGATATTTACCGGCACGGCGTCTACCTGACAGGCGGCGCTTCCCAGGTGAACCGTCTTGCGCTTCTCATGAGCAAGGGCACGGGGCTTCAGGTAAATGTCTCCGAGAATCCGGTGACCAGCGTGGCTCTCGGCCTTGGTAAGATTATCAAGGAAGATAACTATAAGACGATAGCTTACGCGATAGAAGGAATGAGTAAATGAGTCCAATCGTAAAGAAAAAAGGAGAGAAATTTACGCTACCCGGTAAATATCTCCTTTTTATTTTAACAATCCTCTGCACGGCTATGGTTCTGCTCACTCTCAATACGAAGGTGTTCAGCGGGCCGCTCTCGGCCGTGGCAGGCTATATTGTGATTCCCTTTGAGGAGGGGATCAGCGTGGTGGGAAGCTGGCTGTCCGGCAGATCAGAGGAACTTGTGCAGATCAGGGAGCTTCTTGAACAGAACGAACAGCTGAGACAGAAGGTGGATGAGCTGACCATCGAAAATACAAGGCTTCAACAGGACCGCTATGAACTGACAAACCTGCGGGAGCTGTACAGTCTGGACGCCCAGTACGATGAGTACGAAAAGACGGGCGCCCGCATCATCGCAAGGGATTCCGGCAACTGGTTCTACTCTTTTGTGATCAACAAGGGCGCCAGCGACGGTATCGCCGTTGACATGAATGTGATGGCGGGGAGCGGGCTTGTGGGCCGGGTGGTTGACGTTGGGCCAAACTGGGCGAAAGTAAAGTCTATCATCGCGGATGATTCAAACGTGAGCGCCATGGTGCTTTCCAGTGCAGACCGCATGATCGTCTCCGGCAACCTCAAACTTTACGCTTCCGGCGTCATTGAGTTTGAGCAGCTGGTTGACAGCGGGGACGTGGTGGTGGAGGGAGACAAGGTGGTTACCTCCGATATCAGTGACAAGTATCTGCCGGGTATTCTGATCGGCTATATCAATACCATTGCTCCGGATGCCAACAACCTGACCAAATCCGGCTACATAACGCCGGCTGTGGACTTTGAACATCTGGAGGAGGTTCTGGTGATCATGGAGCTGAAACAGACGATTCCGGATTAACAGCGTGGGAAGTCCTTCTAAAACCCAGCAGCAGAGGCAGTTTCGCTAAGAAGTACTAAATCTCACGCGGGAGAATGCCAAAATGCAGGCATTCTCTGTACAGAGAGGATGTTTTATGAAGCGTGTTCTTATCACGGCATTATTGATTTTCATATGTTTCCTGCTGCAGTGCACGGTGTTTCGCGCGCTGTCCTTCGGCGGCATTGTCCCCAATCTTCTGATTGTGCTGACGGCCTCCTTCGGCTTTATGCGGGGGGAGAAGACCGGGCTTCTGATCGGTTTCTTCTGCGGCCTTCTGGTGGACATTTTCTTTGCCAGTGTGATCGGTTTTTATGCGCTTTTATACATGTACATCGGCTATATGAACGGCAAGTTTGCGGCGATATTTTATCCGCAGGACATCAAGCTGCCGGTGGCCCTGATTTTATGCAGCGATTTTCTCTATGGGATCGGCTGTTATGTCATTTTATTTCTTCTGCGGGGGCGTTTTGAGTTTACATACTACTTCCTGCACATTATTTTACCGGAAATTGTGTATACCATCGCGGTTACCCTGCTTTTGTATCCGCTCATTCTCTGGATCAATACGGGGCTTGAGCGCAGTGAACTAAGGAGCGGAAAGAAGTTTGTTTGAGGAACTGTTAGAGCAATTTAAAGAAAACTTTATGAATATGGTCACCTCACGTCTGCTTGTCCTGATGATTGTGATTCTCTGCATGGGCGGGTTTCTCATTTCCCGGATCTTTCAGCTGCAGATCGTGGACGGGGAGGAGTATTACAACAACTTCCAGCTGAAAATCACAAAGGAGAGAACCCTTCCTGCGACCAGAGGTAATATTCTTGACAGGAACGGATACCTTCTGGCATACAATGAGCTGGCCTATTCGGTCACCATCGAGGATGTGTACGAGTCGGGGCGGAAGAAGAACGCAAACCTGAATGACACGATCCGCAGGCTGATTGTCATGATAGAGGACCACGGTGACCATGTGATCAGTGATTTCCGCATTGAGATCAACAAAAACGGCGAGTATGCGTACACGGTGGAAGGTACACAGCTTCTGCGTTTTCTGGCGGATGTTTACGGATATGCATCCATAGATGATCTGAAAGAACGTGAGAAGACGGCGACGCCCGACGAAGTGGTCAAATATCTGTGCGGGACAAGCCGCTACGGCATCGGTGACTATACAGATGACGAGGATTCTTCAAGTTTTGTGGAGGGGCTTGGCTTCTCCAAAGAGGAAGTGCTGAAAATTATCACGATCCGCTATGCCATGAGCGCCAACAGTTATCAGCGTTACATCGCGACGACGGTGGCCGAGAATGTTTCCCAGGAGACGGTGGCCGTTATCATGGAAAATGAAGACAGTCTGGACGGGGTATCCATTGCGGAGGGGACTGTCAGAAAGTATAATGAGAGCATTTATTTTTCACAGGTGATTGGCTATACGGGCCGGGTGGATCAGGAGGAACTGCAGGAACTGCAGGCCGAAGACCCGACTTACGACTTGAACGATACCGTAGGAAAATCAGGCATCGAGGCATCCATGGAAATGGAACTGCAGGGGAAGAAGGGCTCCGAAACTGTCTATGTGGATAATATGGGTAAAGTGGTGGAGACCAGCGACCGGGTGGAACCGGCGGCGGGAAACGACATTACCCTGACCCTGGATACCGGGCTGCAGAAGGCGTGTTATCATATTCTGGAGTCAAAACTTGCCAGCATTCTTCTGGCGAAGATACAGAACATCAGGGAATATACACCTCCGGAAGGAGGCAGTGGCGGGGATATCCCAATCCCCATCTATGATGTGTATTACGCCTGTATCAACAACAATGTGATCGATACCGCCCACTTTACCTCCGAATATGCGGGAGAGACGGAAAAGGCTGTGCAGGCGGCTTATCTGGACAAAAAGGCCCGTGTTTTTGCCACATTGCAGGATGAACTGACGGTGAGCTGCTCGCCTTATGAGCTGCTGACGGAGGAGTATCAGGTCTATGAGAGCTATGTGGCTGCCACACTCTATGACAGGAATATCCTTATGGAGGACGTGGTCGACAAGAACGACGAGACCTACATCGCGTGGACGAGGGACGAGGTCATCAGCTTAAACGAATATCTGAACTATGCCATTGCACAAAACTGGATCAACGTGGCAAAGCTGGATATCGATTCCCGCTACTCGGACTCCGTGGAGATCTACAATAAAATCTTAGAGTATATCTTTGGGATATTGGATCATGATGTGGATTTTGACAAAAGGATTTACCATTACATGATCATGAATGATGAACTAACAGGCAGGCAGATCTGCGAACTTCTTCTGGAGCAGGATATTGTGGATCCGCCGCAGGAGGAGATTGACCAGTTGAAGGCGGGGTCAGTGACACCCTATACTTTTATCAGGAAACGCATTGAGAATCTGGAACTCACGCCCTCGCAGCTGGCGCTTGATCCCTATTCCGGGTCCATCGTGGTCACCGATGTGAACACGGGAGACGTGCTGGCTCTTGCCTCCTACCCGAGTTACGACAACAACCGGATGGCAAACGGTGTGGATGCGGCGTATTTTGCAAGCCTGAGGAATGATTTGTCTTACCCCATGTTAAATTATGCCACTCAGCAGCGCACGGCGCCGGGTTCCACGTTTAAGCCGGTATCCGCCACAGCAGGTCTTATGGAGGGGGTAGTTACGCTCACGGAAACCATAAACTGTGTGGGGCTTTTTGATAAGATTGCGCAGCCGCCAAGATGCTGGTATTCCAGCGGCCACGGGCCCTTAAATGTGACAGGCGGCATCCAGCATTCCTGCAACTGGTATTTCTATGAGATCGGATACCGCATGAGCATTGTGGGGGATACCTACAACGACAGCGTAGGTTTGCAGAAACTGGCCAAGTATGCGGATATGTACGGTTTATCAGAAACCTCCGGCGTGGAGATCGAGGAGTACGCGCCGGACGTCTCCGACCTTGACACGGTCCGTTCTGCCATCGGACATGGTACAAACAACTATACCACAGCCGGGCTTGCGCGATACGTTACAACCGTTGCCAACAGCGGGACATGTTATAATTTAACTCTGGTGGATAAGGTGGAAGACCAGGGGGGCGAGATGATCCGGGACAACAGTGCCGCTGTGAGAAACCGGATTGACATGGACCAGGCCTACTGGGATGCGATCCATACCGGTATGCGAAGAGTGGTGGAGGGCAAGAGCTATTTTGAGGATCTGGAAGTGAACGTGGCAGGAAAGACTGGTACCGCGCAGGAAAACAGGAACCGTCCGAACCACGCGCTGTTTATCAGTTACGCCCCCTACGAATCGCCGGAGATCTCAGTGACGGTGCGTGTGGCGAACGGCTATACATCCGACTATGCGGCCCAGATAGCCAAGGACGTATACGAGTATTATTATGGGCTGAAAGACGAAAATGAAATTATCACCGGTACGGCCGGAACTCTGGCCGGCGGCGCAATCAATGCCGACTGACGGTGTGAGGATAGAGGTGTGAGTATGAAAAACGCAGTCATTATAAAAAGTTTTCCACATGGGCTTACCATCTTTTTGGACAGTGACATTCCCTTCTCCCGGCTTTTGGAGGAAATTGCCATGAAGTTCAGTGAATCCGCCAATTTCTTTAAGGACGCGAGCATGGTGCTTTCTTTTGAGGGAAGGGAGCTCTCCGAGCTGGAGGAACGGCAGATTGTGGATACGATTACAGCCAATTCCAAGCTGAATATCGTCTGTATCATAGGGAAAGACAAAGAGACAGACCGCAATTTTATGAGGGCTTTGCAGCAGTTTTCCTTCCATCAGGAGGTGCTGGAGAACGCGGGGCAGTTCTACAAGGGAACCCTGAAAGACGGCCAGATTCTGGAGACGGAAAACAGCATCATCGTGCTGGGGGATGTGTATCCCGGCGCCTGCATCATATCCAGCAAGGATATTGTGGTGCTGGGCGGCCTCTACGGACAGGCCTACGCCGGCGGGAACGGCGAGGAGGGACACTTTGTGGTGGCGCTTGAAATGTCGCCTGAGAAGTTAAAGATAGGCGACTTCAAATATAAAACATCAGAGAAACAGAGCAAATGGTCGATTAAACCGAAAATTCAGCCTAAAATTGCTTTTGTGAACGACGCCAGAGTTAAGATTGAGCCGATTACCAAAGAATTACTGAGCGACTTACCTTTCTAAGGTGGGCCGAGCCTGCGCAGGCAGTGCTCAGGAGAAAATTCCTTTGGAATTATCTCCGAGATCAGGGGACGATAACAATTCATGTAATGGAGGACTTGCTATGAGTGAAGTGATTGTCGTCACGTCAGGGAAAGGCGGGGTGGGAAAGACCACCACCTCTGCAAACGTTGGAACAGGTCTGGCAGCCATGGGGAAGAAGGTCATTCTGATTGATACGGATATCGGCCTTCGCAATCTCGATGTGGTGATGGGGCTGGAGAACCGGATTGTATACAATCTGGTGGATGTGGTGGAGGGAAACTGCCGCATCAAGCAGGCGATCATACGGGACAAGCGTTATCCGACCCTGTTTCTTCTGCCTTCAGCACAGACAAAGGATAAGAGCGCGGTGAATCCCTCTCAGATGGTGCGCATGATCAGTCATCTGAGGGATCAGTTTGACTATATCATTCTGGATTGTCCTGCCGGTATCGAACAGGGATTTCAGAATGCCATTGCGGGCGCAGACAGGGCGCTTGTGGTGACGACGCCGGAGGTTTCGGCCATCCGGGATGCGGACAGGATCATCGGTCTTCTGGAGGCCAATGAGATACACAGGATAGATCTGATCATCAACCGAATCAGACAGGATATGATCAGGCGCGGCGACATGATGTCCTCGGAGGATGTGGTGGATATTCTGTCACTGCCGCTGATCGGGAGGGTGCCTGACGATGAGAATGTGGTGATAGCCACAAATCAGGGAGAACCGCTTGTGGGGAGCAATACGCTGGCGGGGAAGGCATACCAGAATATCTGTTACCGTGTGATGGGCGAGGAGGTTCCTTTCATGGATTTTGACAGGAATGTTTCGTTCTGGACCAAGGTGACAGGTATTTTCCATAAAGGTTAGGGGGGATCAGTGTGTTTAAAAATCTGTTAAAACGGAAAAGCTCCAGGGAGATAGCCAAAGACCGGCTGAAGATACTGCTTATTTCGGACAGGGTAAACTGCTCCCAGGAAATGATGGAAATGATTAAAAACGATATCGCCAAGGTGATATCCAAGTACATGAAGATCGATACCAAGAGTATGGAAATCCAGATCACGCAGACAAGCGGCAAGGGACACGGAATCAAAAATCCTACGCTTTACGCGAATATACCGATTCTGGATTTGAAACAATAACCGATCGAGCAAAGCTCGATCACGAGATCTGCCGTTGGCAGACTCGGAAAAACCCGAAAAACATCAAGGCTCGATCGCGAAAAACACCAAAGCTCGATCATGGGATCTGCATTTGGCAGACCCGGCGGAAGAGGATAAAAGAGATGCTGAAGCACTATCACATTAGGGACTATGATTTTAAACTGATCATTCTGGTGGTGGCAATCACCACCATCGGCGTTCTGGCCATCGGCAGCGCCAGGGAATCTTTACAGTCAAGGCAGATTACCGGGGCTGTTCTGGGTTTTTTCCTGATGTTAGTGATATCGCTGTTTGATTATTCCGTGATTCTCAGGTTTTACTGGATTATGTATGCGGCTAACATTGTTCTTTTGTGGCTGGTGCGTGTTGTGGGCGTTGAGGCGGGCGGCGCACAGCGGTGGCTGAACCTTTTCGGCATACAGTTTCAGCCTTCAGAGACAGCGAAAATACTATTGATTTTATTTTATGCACAGTTTATCATGAAACATAAGGAGGAGATGGGGTCGCTTAAGATAGTCGGGAGCTGTGTGTGTCTGTTCCTGCCGTCAATCTATCTGATTTACAAACAGCCAGATATGTCTACCAGCATTATGGTAGTGCTTCTTTTTTGTGTGGTGATGTTTGTGGGGGGCTTGAGCTGGAAATATGTTATTTTAGTGATTTCCGTGGCAGTGCCGGCCTTTATCATCGCGCTGACTCTGATTTTGCAGCCGGATCAGGAGATTATCGAGGGCTTCCAGCAGAGGCGCATTCTGGCATGGCTCTATCCGGACGAGTATTCCACCACGGAAGCTTATCAGCAGACCAATTCCATTACAGCCATCGGTTCCGGCATGCTCTACGGCAAGGGTTATAACACCAACGAGATTACCTCCGTAAAGAACGGCAACTTTATCTCGGAGGCGGAGACGGACTTTATTTATGCGGTAATCGGAGAAGAATTTGGTTTTGTCGGTGGCTGCAGTGTAATTGTGCTGTTGATTTTCATCTCAATAGAATGTATTATGGTAGCTAGGAAGGCAAAAGATTTAGCCGGCACAATCATTGCGGCGGGGGTTGCGGTGCTGGTCGGCTTTCAGGGCATGCTGAATATTGCGGTGGCTACCGGGGCAAGCCCGAACACGGGAATCCCGCTTCCTTTTGTAAGCTACGGGCTCACTTCACTTGTGAGTCTGTACATCGGAATCGGTTTTGTACTGAATGTACGACTACAATGTAAAAACGACAGGGGTGCTAGCAAAAATGAATATCGCATTGATCGCACATGATGCAAAGAAAAAACTGATGCAGAATTTCTGCATCGCTTATCGTGGAATTTTAAGTAAAAACGAACTTTATGCAACCGGGACGACAGGGAGGCTGATTGAGGAAGTAACCAATCTGACGATCCATAAGTATCTGGCAGGGCATCTGGGCGGCGCACAGCAGATCGGTGCGCAGATTGAGCACAACCAGATCGATCTGGTGATTTTCCTCAGGGATCCGCTCTACCCGAAATCCCATGAGCCGGATGTTAACAATGTGGTCATGCTCTGTGACAGGCATAATATCCCACTGGCCACCAACCTGGCGTCCGCAGAGCTTTTGATCAAATCTCTTGACAGAGGAGACCTTGAGTGGCGTGAAATGTACAAATAACCGATTGAGCTGCGCTCAATCACGAGATCTGCCTGCGGCAGCCTCGGAGAAAAAGAATACAGGGACATGTTGCGCTTTTTTGCTTGCGGCGGCACTGATGCTTACAGGCTGCGGGAGCACGAAGTATGACATGCCTTACGAACAGCAGGGGAGTGTCAGCAGCTACCAGCTTTTCAATATTGCGAACCGGGAGACGATAGACCCTTTCGCGAAGGATCTGTGCGTTACGGCAAAAGATGTGACGGCAGGCGGTCCTGATTTACAGCAGGTGGGAGCGGCCGCGCTCTTTGACACAAAGGATCTGGAGACATTGTATGCGAAAAATGCGCATAACCAGATGAATCCGGCCAGCCTGACGAAGATTATGACGGCGCTTGTAGCCTTAAAGTATGGTTCTCCAGACGATATTTACACAGCTTCGGAGAATGTGCTTGTCACAGAACCGGGTGCGGTGCTCTGCGGTTTGAAGCCTGGGGACAGGATGACGCTGGACCAGGCGGTGCACGCGCTGTTGATTTCTTCTGGCAACGATGCGGCCATTCTGATTGCAGAAGGAGTTTCGGCTTCCGTGAATGGAGGCACAGGTTCTGTTGAGGAATTTGTGGAGCTTATGAATCAGGAGGCGCAGGAGATTGGCGCTACTAACTGTCATTTCATGAATCCCAACGGACTGACACAGGAAGGGCATTATGTAACGGCTTATGATCTCTATCTGATTTTTCAGGAGGCGCTGGAATACGAGCTGTTCAACCAGATCATACAGATGAATTCTTACAGTACTGTCTACACTGCGTCTGACGGTTCTGAAAAGACGCTGGAGGTGGAAAATTCAAATCTCTTCCTGCAGGGAACCTATTCGGTGCCTGCCAATGTAACCGTTGTGGGTGGAAAGACCGGAACCACCAACGCGGCGGGACATTGTCTGATTCTGCTTTCCAGAAGCAGCAGCGGGGCTT
Organism: uncultured Lachnospiraceae bacterium; assembly: GCA_947037115.1. Classification (GTDB taxonomy): domain Bacteria; phylum Bacillota; class Clostridia; order Lachnospirales; family Lachnospiraceae; genus UBA3282. The sequence continues at coordinate 6,165 of CAMQTN010000031.1, read as the reverse complement.
CCTACATCTCCGTTATTCTGAAAGACGAGTCCAGGGAAGGGCTGTATACGGACATGAGCGACCTGCTTTCCATCGTCAAATAAGGTAGTTGTTTTTTCAGGGGAATTCCTGTATAATTGGGAATAGAGAAGTCTAATATTTTACAGTAGGAGGGTATCGACATGGTTCAGTTTATTGTAGGCAGGGAAGGAAAAGGTAAGACCAAGCATTTACTGGATAAAGTGAATACGGAGATCAAGAATGTACAGGGCAATGTCGTGTATCTGGACAAGAGCACAAAACATATGTTTGAGCTGAATAACAAGATCAGACTCATTGATGTTTCGGAGTATCTGGTGACGGACAGCGACGAGTTTATCGGTTTTGTCTGCGGTATTATTTCGCAGGATCACGATTTACAGCAGATGTATTTTGACAGCTTCCTGAAAATCGCGTGTATGGAAGCGGATGAGCTGGAGAAGGTAATTGAAAAGATCGAAAAGATCAGCGAGAAGTTCCATGTAGATTTCGTGATCAGCGTATCGCGTGATGAGAGTGAGCTTCCTGAAAACATGCGTAAGAATGTTATTGTATCCCTCTGATATGTACATAATCTATATATAGACAATGCCATAAAACCTCGGAGGCTTCTTCCGGGGTTTTCTTAGCGCAGGAAAAAGGAGTATTTTCGTTGGCAGATAATCGAAATAAAATAGCTAAATACAGAAAACCCATCAATCTGAACATTGGTATGATGGTTTTTGCTGTGATTCTTGTCTATGTGGTAATCTGCGTGATCATGTATTTTCGGACAGACCATATTGTCCGCTACAGCGTGCAGGAGGGGTCCCTGACCTCAAACAGTATTTATACGGGAATTGCTCTCAGGCAGGAGTCGATCGTGACAGGACAGGATGCCGGTTACGTCAACTACTTTGCCAGAGAGGGGGAACGCACGGCAGTGGGGGATCTCGTCTACACGGTGGATGAAACCGGACGACTTTCCGATTATATCAATGCAGGATCAAACGGGGAAAGTTCCCTCTCTGACGGAGATCTTTCCCAGCTCAAGACAGATATCGCTTCTTTTATCCATGGATTTGACCGGAAACATTTCGACGAGGTGTACAATTTCCGGCACAACATGGAGAGTATGGCGGTTAAGCTGGCAAACTATAATATTCTGGAAAATGCGGACGCCCTGAACGACGCTTCCGGCACGGTGCTCATCAATTACCGCCGTGCGGCAGACAGCGGCATTGTGCTCTATTCCACGGATGGATACGAGAATCTGAAACTGGAGGATATGACGGCTGAACTCTTTGACGAGGAGAATTATGAGCGAAACTATCTTGTAAATAACAGTCTGGTTGCAGCGGGAGATCCTGTCTATAAGCTATCCACAGGAGAGGACTGGTCGATCGTAATTCAGGTGGAGAAGGAGCTGGCGGACAGGCTTGTAAACGATGAAAAGTATGTGGAGGTTCGCTTTTTAAAGAATCAGTACACGGCCTGGGGAGAGGCGGCAGAGTACACCAACGAGGCAGGGGATACCTTTGTGTCACTCACCTTTACCAACTCCATGGTCACTTTCTGTACGGATCGTTTTATCGATATTGAACTTCTGCTGGATGAGGAGACAGGGCTTAAGATTCCCAATTCCGCCATTGTGACGAAGGAGTTTTTTATCGTGCCAAAAGCCTATGTGACAAAAGGCGGCAGCAACGGTAATGACGGCGTGCTTCTGGAGACTTACAACGAGGAGGGCGAAGCGATAACGCAGTTTGTGGAGACGGAGATCTATGAGGAGACGGAAACAGAGTATTATCTGGACGATTCTACGCTCCGTTCCGGAAATTATATCGTTATGCCGGAGACAGGAGAAAAATTCGCTGTTGGTAAAACAGGCTCTTTACAGGGCGTATACAATATCAATAAAGGCTATGCGGATTTTAAACAGATCAGCATCCTGTATGACAATGAGGAGTATTCCGTGGTGAAGTCCAACACGAACTACGGTTTAAATGTATATGACTACATCGTGCTGAATGCCGATATGGTGAAGGACAATCAGTTTATATATGAGTAGACTGGGCGCGGGCGCCCAAAGGAGAATGCCGACGCATTCTCTCCAAATGTGTGGGAGGTGTAAAATGGGGATCAGAGAGAATCTGGATAAGGTGAAAAGCCGTATGGAGAATGCCTGCAGGGCCTGCGGACGGGAGATATCAGAGGTAAGGCTGATTGCGGTGAGCAAGACGAAACCGCTTTCTGCCCTGGAGGAAGCCTATGCCTGCGGCTGCCGTGATTTCGGAGAGAATAAGGTGCAGGAGCTTGTGGACAAATACGACGCTCTGCCCAAGGACATCCGCTGGCACATGATCGGGCATCTACAGCGCAATAAAGTAAAATACATTGTGGATAAGGTTTTTTTGATTCACAGCGTGGATTCTTTCAGACTGGCGCAGGAGATTGAGAAGGAGGCGGCGAAAAAGGAGGTAACGGTCAATATTCTGGTGGAGGTGAATGTGGCCGGAGAGGAGAGCAAGTTCGGAACGACATCTGAAGAAGCCTGTTTACTGGTGGAGGAAATTGCAAAATTGCCGCACCTCAAAGTAAGAGGATTGATGACAATAGCACCATATGTAGAGGATTCGGAAGAAAACAGACGGTATTTTGAAAAATTAAAACAAATTTATGTTGACATAATACATAAAAACATTGATAATGTTTTTATGGGGGAACTTTCTATGGGAATGACCGGCGACTACGAAGTCGCGATATCAGAGGGCGCGACCTATATCAGAGTCGGTACGGGTATATTTGGGGAGAGAAAATACACCACGATTTAGTATACATAAGATTCGTTATAAGCAGTGTCAAAAACACACGGGCATGCGCCATGCTTACATGAGCGCATGATGCGTGGAGCTTTTGACGGGCAATGCGGATGGGAAATGCGAATCATCTTGAACCTGCTTATACGATACAGAGAAATTAATCGTGTTAATGGAGGGTTTTACAATGGGTGTTATGGACAAGTTTATCAGCGCCATGAAATTGAGCGAGGAAGAGGACGACGGTTATTACGACGACGATTTCTATGATGATGAGCCGGAACCGGCACGCAAACCTGTTTCTATGAAGGACTCCGATTCGGGAGATGAGGATAAGGTTCGCAAGCTTACGCCGAAGGTAACGCCGCTTCGACAGACGAAAAAAATGGGGGCTGGCATGGAAGTCTGCGTGATCAAGCCTACTACGGTAGAGGACGCAAGAGAGATCACGGAAACACTTCTGGCAAACAGAACGGTAGTTTTAAATCTGGAAGGTCTTGATGTGGATATCGCACAGCGGATTATTGATTTTACATCCGGTTCCTGCTTTGCAATGTCAGGCAATCTACAGAAAATTTCCCATTACATATTCATTATCACGCCGGCAAGCGTAGACATATCCGGCGACTTTCAGGATATCCTGTCAGGCTCCTTCGATGTGCCGATTGACAACGGATTTTAAATCGAGCAGGGGTTTTACCCCTGTTCTTTTTTTGAAAATAGGAAAATACTTTATGTGAAAAACAGGAGAAAAACCATGGCGAACCGAATGACAATTAATTATGAGAAAAAACCTTGCTATGACATTGTATTTGCAGGAGATTTCAGCCTGCTTGCCGATGAACTTTCGGCTTTCGGAGTGGAAGAGCGCAGAGTTGCTGTCATCTGCGACAGCAACACGGAGCATCTTTTTGGGCAGGAGGTGAAAAACCTTCTTTCCGGCTGCTGCAAAAAGGTAATTTTGCATGCCTTTCCCGCGGGAGAAGCGCATAAGACGCTGGATACAGTGAAGGATATCTATAAGAGGCTGATTGAGGAGAAATTTGACAGGAAGGACATGCTTGTGGCGCTGGGCGGCGGCGTGGTGGGTGACATTACCGGTTACACCGCGGCCACCTATTTGCGGGGAATTGACTTTGTTCAGATTCCCACAACCCTGATCGCACAGTCGGATAGCAGCATCGGCGGGAAGACAGGGGTGGATTTCGACGGATACAAGAATATGGTGGGCGCATTTTATATGCCGAAACTTGTCTATATGAACATCGGGACACTTAAGAATCTGGACGACAGGCAGTTCTATGCAGGATTTGCCGAGGTGATGAAACATGGTCTGATTAAGGATGCTGCCTTTTATGAGTGGCTGCTGGACCATATGTACGAGATTCATGACCGGGACATGGATGTCTGCGGGGAGATGGTGATGAGAAGCTGCAGCATCAAGAAACTTGTGGTGGAGAAAGATCCGATGGAAAAAGGAGACCGGGCGCTTCTGAACTTCGGACACACCATCGGCCATGCCATCGAGAAAGCGAAGAATTTCGAGATGCTGCACGGGGAATGCATTGCACTGGGCATGGTTGCGGCGGCTTATATTGCCTGGAAACGGGAGAATATTTCCATGGAGGAGTATTACGAAGTGAGGGATATGTTTGTTCCCTTTAATCTTCCGATCAGCATCGATGACATAGACCCGGAGGAAATTCTGACGTTAACCAAGTCGGACAAGAAGATGGACGCCGGGCAGATCAAATTCGTGCTGCTGAAAAAGGTCGGCAAGGCTTTCGTGGACAAAACCGTCACGGATGAGGAAATTCTGCAGGCGGTGAAAGAGATTTGTTTCAGTGAAGAGGATAGGAAGGAATGAGCATTAAGAAAACGCTGTTTTTGATCCTGGATCTCATTTTGATCTTCGGATTGATTTGTTTTGATCAGTATACCAAACATTGGGCAGTGGGTTTCCTGAAGGATAAACCGGCTTATAATCTGATTAATGGGATTCTTGAGCTGAATTATCTGGAGAATCAGGGGGCGGCTTTCGGTATGCTTCCAAATCAGAAAGTATTTTTTGTCTTTGTGGCTGTCGTGATTCTGGGTGCGGTCGGCTATGTGCTTTTAAAACTGCCGGATCACAAAAAGTATACGATCCTTCATTTTCTGTTCAGCTTGATTGTAGCCGGCCTGATCGGGAATATGATAGACAGGGTGCGCTATGACTATGTGGTGGACTTTATTTACTTTGTGCGGATCAATTTCCCGATCTTCAATGTGGCTGATATCTATGCGACGGTCTCAGCGGTGATTCTGTTTTTTATGCTTCTGTTTGTCTACAAGGAGAAGGATTTGTACTTTATCAGTTTTAAGCAGAAACGCTACAGGGAGTACCACTAGCATGGAGAAGTTCAGTTACCAGATCGGGCCGGGGGAGGAGGAGCGGCTGGACAAAAGCTTATGTGGCGCAGTTCCGGATCTGTCCCGTTCTTATATCCAGAAGTGTATCAGGGAGGGGCAGGTTCTTGTGAACGGAAAGACCTGCAAGCCCAATTACAGGCTTCGCGTGGATGACGAGGTGGCTTTTCAGATTCCGGCGGCGGTGGAGCCGGCCATCGAGGCGGAGGATATCCCCCTGTCGATCCTCTATGAGGATGGGGATGTGCTGGTAGTGGACAAGCCGAAAGGCATGGTGGTGCATCCTGCACCGGGACATTACAGCGGTACGCTGGTGAATGCAGTGCTCTACCATTGTAAGGGACAGCTTTCCGGGATAAACGGCGTGCTCCGGCCCGGAATTGTCCATCGGATTGACAGGGATACCACCGGTTCGCTTATCATATGTAAGAATGACCTTTCCCATCAGGCCGTTGCGTCCCAGTTAAAAGAGCATTCCCTGAACAGAAGTTACCGTGCTGTCGTACACGGTGTGATAGAGGAGGATGAGGGCACGGTCGATGCACCCATCGGAAGGGATGAGCGGGACAGGAAGCGGATGGCAGTCAATGAGAAAAACGGTAAGGAGGCGGTTACCCATTACCGCGTATTGAAACGCTTTCGCGAATATACTTATATTGAGTGCAGGCTGGAGACGGGGCGCACCCACCAGATCAGGGTACATATGACGTCTATCGGATACCCGCTTCTCGGAGATGAGGTTTATGGGCCGAGAAAAAACGCGTTTCATCTGGAGGGGCAGACACTTCACGCTTATGTGCTCGGTTTTGTGCACCCGACAACGCAAAAGTATATGGAGGTGACGGCGCCGCTGCCGGCGTATTTTACACATCTGCTGGAAGTTTTGTGAAACTGCCGCAGAGCAGTCATGTGTCGCCCGTTTTGACAAATTATAAACAAA
>CAMQTN010000030.1 GCA_947037115.1 uncultured Lachnospiraceae bacterium | reverse complement strand
TTCCGTCTTTGCAATGATATCTTCTGCCTGATATATCCCCACAGTCTGAGCATAGATATAGACAATCAGCATAAAAAATAAGACAATAAGTATGTTTCGCGTTTTTTTCATTTACCCATAGACTCCTCGTATGCAATTTTAGATGCGATGTTCTTTTTTATCATAATCATAAACCGATTTGGCTCAAAACATTGGGGACGAAATACCATATAATAAAACAGGTACATAGGATACAAATGATTATCTTTAATAATTTCTGATTCAATATTCCAACTCTCCCAGTGCCTTTTAGTGAAATAATTTATACGGATAACCGTAATCTGTCTTCTGTTCCTCTTTTATGTTATGGCCAAACTCCACATGCATATCCATTCCACCGCTGCCATGCATATAATAAGTAAGTCCCGTTCCTTTCTCCCATACCATCAGCATATAGTCTTTAGAACCATAAAAGTAATCATTATAAAAACGGTATATTCTCCTATCTCCCTCCACTTCCACATAGGAATGATATCCGTTTTCATCAGTAATATCCTCCGTTCCTTCTTCACAGCAGACGATTGTGCTTTGCTCCAGAAAACCTGCCTCATCACTCTTTATCCACTTGATGATCCTGCCAGTATTTTCATCGGTATAGCCATCTTCACCGGTTGGATAGTCATTATAGCGGTATATGATCTCATCCATAACATAAAAATACCCGATATATTTATGACCATATAACTCATCGAACGGGTCTGACGATTCCGGCTGTTCCAGCTCCAGGGCATATAATGTCCCATCTGAAAAATCCTCTAATTTTGTAATATATAGGTCAACGTCCTGCCATAAGTCCGTATAACTATGCAGATAAAAATAGCCCTCGTAAGTATGTACGGTTGCGCCCGGTTTATAGAAGTACGCATTTTCAACATTGTTTATCTTTTCTTCTCCCTGCAAAGACTTGGTGCTTTGCATCTCCTGTTCTTCCCATTCCTCCTCCACTTCCACCTCACCTGTCTGACTCGGCGCACATCCCGCTAACAAAGTTAATATTAATAAGGCAGGTATAACTAATATAGTTAATGATTTTCCTTCATGCTTCATAGTCATCCCAATCCGCTTCCTTATCCCCCCATTTTTATATGATGAGGTATAAAATCTTCTGTTATATTCGTATGACGCAGGCTTCACATGTACATGCGGAATTACTTTCCGTTATTTCCTTTACTTTCTCCCAGCCTTGGGCACAACTTATACAAAAACAGCGATAATCTTCCCATTCCTATTCCCATTACCTGCCCAATTTAGGATAAAACTCCGAATTTCTCCACTCATCCAAATATAGCACAGGATACTCGTTATCCACTCTTGCTAAATGATCATACCAGAGCACTTCATCACAATTCTCACTAACATAAAAATATGCCCAGTTGACACTATGGTCTTCCCACATTTCGCCTACATAAATACCGTAATACTTTCCCAAATATTCTGTTTTCTCATAATCCCTGTATACATCCTCCGAAGAATACTCACCCGCCATCCTTTCGTATAAATATGCCTCGCCCCCTGTTTTGTCCTCCACATAATACGCCCATTCATCCCATATCTCCGGCACCTGTTCATCAAGGCAATTCGTTATCCTGGCAAATTCTTCCTCCGACATAAGCATATCGCTTTGTTCTTCCTGCTCTTCCTGTCCTTCCTGCTCTTCCGCCTCACCTGTCTGACTCGGCGCACATCCCGCTAACAAAGTTAATATTAATAAGGCAGATATTACTAATATCGTTAATGATTTTCCTTCCATGCTTCATAGTCCTCCCAATCCTTTTCTTTGCCTTTCCATTCAAAATCATTATGATACTCAAGAAACATATCTTTCTCCCTCCGTCAATACAAAGTGCCTCAGTCCATCCTCTTAAACCACATCTGCACTAATGCTGGTTTTCTATTAACAGACGTGAACGGATTAGGATCAATTTCCATATTTTGAAACGTCACAATCGAATCATCCTGAGGATTTTGCAGATAGAACAGAGACTTCAAATGCCAAGTTGTATGGTAGTTTGATGGATAAAAATTGGACTTTCTCATATAGATGGGTACACCTACATTCGCAAAATCTATTTTATGATACTTATTGCTGGCATATATTTTCTCATTTTCGGGCACTATAAAGGGTTCTGTCACCTCCTCTTCATCCCCAAAATACACGCTGCACTCGTCTTCATTCGTTCCGTCTATCAGATATTCGTTTGAGTCGATCTCTCCCTGTATACTCTCAATATAGTGATCCCATTTTCCGCCCTCCGGCGTATTATACAAATTCTTCCATACATAAGCATAGGGAAGATGCTGAATCTGAAGATTCTCATACTCCATGTTTTCTCCCAGCTTATAAACGCGCACACCATCATAAATTTTCAGGCTGTAATTGTTCTGTAAAAAAATATAGTAAAATTCATCCTCATATTGAATGACTCTGCCATATCCGGCATTATGCGTTTCAAAGTCGCCGATTGTCACAAATTCGTGATTTACACGCTCTGCCAATCTAAGATAACGGATTCCAGCCGAACCGCCGGAATCAATTGCCAGAAGATAATTATCACTGTCAGGCGTAGGAATATGAAACAAATCGTAACAGTATTCATTTCCACAGGCTGCCTGGTATGCGTCATAGACAGAATCCAATTCCAAACCATCCTCGTTTAACTCTGGAAACAGAAGCTTCATCTCCTCCATATCCGGATGCCACTTCTCCTCGCCGAGTTTCTGCATAGTTTTAAAATATACACTTTGTTGTATTTCTTCCCAGCTGATTTTGTCCATGCTTCTGTTAAGGGACTGGTAAATCATATTCTCCAGTTCGATTACCAGTCCCTGTGGAATGATACTGCCTTCTTTCCCATCATTATGACGGCCAGAAAGAACAAACATACCAGCACAGCTACAATAACAGAATACTTTTTTAACAGTTTCCTTTTCATCTCTTTTCCCTCGCTCGATCTGGTTCTTCGATATCAAAATCCTAGTGAATCACGGAGTTGATCTAAATCCTCATTAAATACATAAGCTTTTTCATCATCCGTCAATTTTTTGACTGTCTAAACCTTATTCCAACTTTTTTAAAAACGTCTCATCCAATATATGACTGACTGATTCGATATCGATAGAATACTCGAGATAATCACTAAATTTTGGATCAGCGAGTACGATTATAAAATGCCCTCCATCCGTATACCATGAATGTCGCTCCTGCAAATCTGCTTCTAATCCATCTTCATATATAGCTATAACTGTACTGGCTTCAACTTCTAGTATACTCCCGTCCCACATCGTAATGTTTTTAAATTTATCCGCCAACAGCATATCTCCCAATTTTGAAACATCAGCAATGTCTTTTAAAGCGATTACCTTTTCCTCCTCCATATCAATCGTAGTTGCCACTGCCTTCCCACGCAGCTTTGCATCCTTCGGCATAAAATAACCTCGCCGGCCTTTGTAAAGAATACTGATCATCCGATCATTCAAAAATTTAACCTCATAATCCAAATCCAAAGAATATAAACTATCATCCCCCTCTTTATTTGTTTCCCCGATCCATTTCTTTGCATCCTCCTCAATCAGGGCGTTAATTCTCTCCTCCTTTGCCGCATCCGCAAAGCCGGTAAGCTGGGGATAGTAAATGTTAATGTCATTTCTTTCTTCGTTGCAGTGGTAAGCCTCTCTTTTGATTTCAAAATCCACATCCCACCCGGCTTCTTTGTTCTCATCTTCCGACATCTCTGTTGTGGTACTCTCCCCTGACTCCGATGTTTCTGTCTCCTCAATCGCACTCGCTTCGGCTGTCTGCACAGCTTCCTCCCCATCCGTCACACTTTCTCCGACTGTCCGCACTGCCGCCTCCATTTCTACAGCTTGCTCCGACCCAAGCGCCGCCCTGTCTGCAATATCCGCCGCCATGTGATCTTCCTGTGCTTTCCCACAGGCGGTACATATGCTAACCAGAAGGATAGTCACCACTATTCGTTTCCATTTTCTTCTAAACCTTTTTTTCATACCGCGCTTTCTCCTACCTCATCCATATCGTTTTCGTTACCCACATGTAGCTGTTTTTTCATCACTCTTTATACTTTCATTGATTTATATTTCTTGCTGCAAGGTCATTTTTACAATTAAAAACCATATGGAACCTCTTCTGTAACGGTCACAGTTTCCACATGCTTCATGTATGTTTCCACCTGTTTCTTTACTTTTATACTTTTATTTCCGAAAATTTCAAGATTATATAAATTTTCCAGATTACGCAGGGCCTTCACATCTTCGACGCCTGTTTCTGACAATACAAGGTAACTCAAATTCTCCAATTCAGATAACGGCGTAATGTCTGTCACGCCAATGCGTATCAGATATAATTCTTTCAGTTTAGACAGTCCACCCAATGCACATAAATTCAGTGGTTTCTCATTATCCGGATCTGTATAAAAGTATATAGACAATTCCTGTAAATCCGTTAAATTTCCTAATGGCGACAAATCAATATTATTTTCAGAAACTGCATCCGAAAACGATAAATCTAAGTGTTTTAGATTCTTTAATTCTGCTATCTGCATGATATCTGCCTGAGTAACACCATGCTCAAAGCTCATGCCCGTTATATGTCCGTCTTCCTGAACCTCTTTTTCTCCCAGCTGATATGCTCCCGCAGTTTGTGCACAAGTGTACGCAATCAATATAAACATTAAGATAGTAAGCGCATTCCGTATCCTCTTCATTGATCTCATATCCCCTCCCAACAACCAACCACACAAATCACTCAATTTTGTTACTACAGATATTTCTCACAAAATCAGCCCGATGTAACAATGCATTTTTCATATCACGGTATTCTTCATAAGAAATCTCCGTCGATTCACCATCAACATTCCCTATGTATACCGTATCCTTCCTGTCATAATCCTTGTATTCTTTCCACAAGCTCTCCTCTCCAACAACATTTCCTCCTTGAAGTTCCGTAATATCCCAAAATTCTGTCACCATCACCGACCCGCCCCACCAGTTACCTCTTTCAATGATTTTTCCGTCATCAGTATATAACGCATTATGATAGGTTCCGCAATAAACCAGCCCATCCCTGTAACTGAAAATTGCATTCATAGAGTTATCACGATCCGATAATAGAATCAATTCCGGCGTTTCGTCCCTGTCCAGATCAAATAATGCATATCTTTCATAAATCAGGTCTTTTCCTAAATAATTTTTCAAGAATGGCTCATATTGCACCGTACCGCCTGCCGTGTCTGCAAACGCTTTCTCATACTCAGGCATCCTGATCCAATCCTCTATGACATTCTGATAAGACTCTCCCCAGGCTCCACGAAAATCCCAAACTTTCTCCTCTGCTTTCTCCTCTCCACGGCTATCTGTCTGCCTCATTGTTTTATTCGTCATATCAATGCGGTACCAAGTCCCGGAAGCCGTACTGATTAACGCCTCTCCATCCTCCATGCTATATAATCTGCACCTTTCATTGACACCGTTTTGCAATAGAACGGCTTCCAATTCAGCCAGCATCTGCCTGTCAAAATCTACGAGTCGATAATCCATCCCCTCAAAATTTTCTGTGTAAACGGAATCTTTATAAGTCAACTCATAGTTTTTCTTTGACTGTGCTTCAAGGTAAACTCCCGAATCACTGTATTCTGCAATATAATAAGTACAATAATTTCCTTCGCTCGATATCCATGGTTCTTCCATGTACAAAAATTGGTACAGCCCATGCTCTTCCGCCAGTTCTGTCGCCTTGTCATAAATTTGTTCTCGCCAAATATAATCATTTTGATACAGTTCACACCGCAGGTTATCATCAACTGTGGATTCGTCTGCTTCCCCATCCTGTTCCGTGTTTTTTCTAATTGTTGTATCTTTTTCTATCCTATTTTGCCCTGTGCTGCCCTGATTTCCCCCGCTATCAACCTTCGAATTTATCTCCTTTGCCCGATATATCCCCACAGTTTGGGCGCAAATATAAACAATCAACATAAATGTTAAGATAATAAGTGCAGCCCGTAATTTTTTCAAAATCTCTATCCCCATAATTCTTTATCACATCTCTTGCCCTTTCCAGGGTTTATAAACAGGTCGGGATGGGTGACACAATCCGACTGATCTGTTTTCTTCTGCAAAGGTTTCTCCTGCTTTCTGGTGGCAAATCATCTTTCCTCAATTGACTATACTTTATCACTTACTTTATATATAGTTCATAAGGTAAGCGCTTCGTCGCCAACACAATCTCTACCTTCATACAGATATTCCTTACCCCGTCAATCTCTTTTACCACTACTTCTTCCAGTTCTACGTCTTTTATCGATTCCCCCTGATCGGTTATCTCCTGATATACCTCCGGAACCTCCAATTTTTCCACCTCTTCTGCCGTATAATCAAACAGATACACCGCCGCCTGCGTCCGTGGCATACCATTTTCCCCTTTTTCCTTATAGACTTTAATCCCCTGTATATGATTGTTCTCGTCCAACTCATATGTCTCCCAGAGCAGTTCCCGCTCAAAAAACAGGGATCGTTCATCCAATTTATTCAATAACTTTTCATCATTTATCCCAATGAAGTCTTCCAGTGTGGCACCTTCTTCCACTGCTGTCTCGATCCCTTCTTTTCCATAGTGAGCCGTTATTTCCCCTATGATATTTGCGATCTTCCTGCTCTCATTTTGTTCGGAATACAAAGGATACAAAACCTCTTCCAACCATTCTTCCGTTTCCTGACTGACGCATTGGAATTTACCGTTGTTCTGAAGGGCAACCATACAATAAAGGTCTGGCAGATAATATCCCGCTCCCGTCGAACGGTGGGCTCCCAGTAATAGAATAATGTCGTCCTCCCCATTTCCGTCCGCATCACAAACCTGTACATCATAAAATTCATATAAAGAAGTCAATGTATGACTTCCCTCTGTGCCAAACAAAGTCTCACTTCTATTTGTCTGCCAGTCGATCCAAATGATACAATAATTACCGCTGCTTATCCCATTCGCGTTATCTGTAAGATAATGAAACAAATACATTTCCCCATCTACCCCAGCTATCTGCATGGGGCAAACAGCTTTCAGCTTGGCCTCTTTAACACCTTCTATTCCACTTTCTTCCCATAGGCGGGACGCTATCAAACTCCGATCCGCCTCCTCCTTTTGGGCCAGTCTTATGTATTTCCCATAGGCAAGAGCTTCCCATTGCTTTGATACTTCCTGCTTTTCCAGTTCTGCAGCGTCCACATCCGTTTTTCCCTTTTCCTGCTGCTCCCCTTCCAAATCCTGTACCTGCATCTCCAATTCCGTCATTTCTTTCTTTTTATTTATGGTATCGGAAAGCAGAAAAATATTAACGGCAGACAAAACCATGCCCGTGACGCAGGATATGACGATGATTATGTCAAGGGCTACTTTTCTATTCATAGAGTGTTTCCTTCCTTTCCGCCTTTTCCTCTAAAATTAATTTATCTCCAAATCCATACTTAACCTGTCAAGCTGTACAATCCGATCCGCCTATTCCACGCACTCTTCTTCCAGAAAAGGCATAAAATAGATCGCATGTACCTCGTTCTCCGTCTCAAGCAGATAAATCGTCTTTAGACAAACATCTAATTGACTTCTATCACAATGCTTTTTCTGTTCAGCGTCCTTGTTCTTTCAATACAAAGACCATTCATGTAATGTCTCTTTGCTTCACTTTCTTCCAGACTGTCATTCAATCCGAATCCAACCGGCCAGAAATAGTAATTTCCCTTTTCAGATTTTACGATCATATATCTGAAGTAGTAGCTTTCTTCCTCTCCACTGACTGCCGCTGACAGGCATACATTATTTATATGAATACCTTCATATTCACCGATCACCATTTCATAGGTTCCGCTTTGTCCATTCTGCCGCAGCACCTCCTCTATGTGTTCTTTCAATGCGATGATATATTCATCCTCCTCTATTTCTGCAATGTCTAGCGATGGCAGTTCCTGTAAGGTGAATTCTGTTTCTCCCAACCATACCATATCCTCTGCATAGTTCGTGGGAAAACTGTCTTCCATAAAAAAGGTTGTCTTTAGCTGTCCTTTTCCTCCCGCATAATCATTGCGCTTCAACTGATAAAATTCCATCTTTCCTTCCCTGTTTACATGCACCGGACATTTTACCCTGTTTTGAAATCTTACATAGGCATTGACCTTTGATTCAGGAACAAAGAAAAGACTTTCACCATTATTGTTCCATGCATACATATTAATTGTTTCATTCTGTAATCCCCGCAGTTCTCCTGTCTGACACCCAAGCTCATTCATGCCGAACCATTCCTCATAGCTGTACACATACCTGAGCAGTTTAACCGCTTCCTCCGGTTCCATAGTGTGAAAATCTATTTCCTGATTATATTCCGGCCAAACTAAATCATGACCGTCCTCCTCTTCCCTCGAATTCTCTTCTTCCCTGACTTCAAATTTGATCACTTCCCGCTGTAATCCTACAATTCTCGGTATAAAGTCTTCCGGTTCTGCCTCCAAATACCATTCAGAAACAAAATGTGTGGGGGAATCCGCTAAAGATGGATAGTATTCAGGCCATACAGAGTTTCCGTTGATCTCCCCTCGCAAATCACTGATCAAAAAGAAAAGATACTCTTCCATTGTCTCTCCGATCACCGCCGCGCTTATTTTGCACCGGGTACCACCATATTTCTCCTGCACACGCCCATAGGTCTCCAGACAGATCTGGAACTCGCCATACTCTTGTCCCTCCCGCAGTAAACCGGCTGCATATTCTACCACGGCATCTATATACTCATTATCATCCACTGCTATCTCAGGCAATACAATTGTGGCTTCCGGATCAAAAGTCACTTTCGCCTCTCCGAGTTTGACCAGATCATCTGATACAAATTCATAGCTAAAGTATATTGGGGAATCACACAGATCAGCCTCTTCATACACAGCATCTTTATCCCGCACAATACATTCCCTGATTCTATGGTAATAATCGCCCTCCAGTGAGTTGACTGGAACCCCCTGTTCCGATAACTGCCAGTCTACAAGAACATAAAATACGTAACCACCCGCCTCTTGCGAATAATACAGGTTACATGTTTCATTATTCAACACGACTTCTGTATTTGCCTTTTCTTCTGGCAAAAATAAAATCTTATTCCCTTCTATGGCATAAAATGATACTGCAATATCCTCTCCCGATGGAAGGAACGATAATTGCCTATAATCATAACCAGCTATATGATCGATCATGTTTTCATAGATATACTCATATTCTATTCTCTCTGCAATCTCTTCTAAAGGAATCTGGTAATCTGTTGCCCCTGCCCCATCTGCTTCCGCTTCTTCCTGTTCCTCTGCCTGAACGCTTTCCGTCACCAGTTCCTGCTCTTCGATTTCCTGGTCTTGTCCTGCACATGCTGATAAAATGGAAGCTGCCAATGATATCATGATGCCTGCCTGCCGTTTTTTCCTTTTTTCCATTTAAACCTCCATCTGTTCCGCCAAAACCTGTCTTAAAGTATTGTCACTGGGTTTTCCCTTTTCTTACACAGCGCTGTCTTTACATCGTATCACTGGCTCCTCCAAGCACGTTCAATCATCAGCCACGAATTGCCGCCATCTTCCTGTGTTGAACAGAAGATATAGTCATAAAATTCATCCCCGTATTGCAGATAATATACCGCGCTTTCCTCATTATAAATAAATCCCTCCTGTATCTCTGTCTCATAAAGATTCTCCTGTATCTGCGCAAAATCCATTCCTGCGAGAGTCCCCATAACTCCCATATGTGGCACAGAATCAGTAATAATAATTGCCCCTGGTGTGAGATACTCCCATATTGGCCCCGAAATATCATTCCTATATTGAACCCATACGTTCTCGTCCATACCAAAGACCACACCGCCAAAATGGGAATCCAAAAATGGAAACTTTTCACATTCGTCCAGATTTTCTATTCCTTCAAGTCTTGCCAGTTCCCCCTGTTTCAACCGAAAATATTTCTCATAAATCATTTCCGGATTCATACTATCAGCTTCCTTTTCCTTCAATAGTTTCTGGATATCCCATTTTATCTGCAAAAGCTGCCACTCATCCTCAAGACCGCTTAATGCCGCCTCCTGCTCTCCCGTTACTACGGCGGGCGCGGGATTTATCAGGGATTGCGGCATATCTTTCTGTCCCTCTCCAATCTGTGCCGCATCCTCTTTTGCGAAATCCGAAACTATATTTTGAAGTGTCATGTTTTGTTCTTCCCGCTCATAGTAAAGCGCCATACATCCTGCCATACAGGCTATGGAACACACAGTCATTAGCGATATTTTCACCCTGTCACTCTTCATTCCCGATACCTCGCGATATTAACCGTTGTTAGGTACAATGTATACAATCACAGCGTCACCATAGCCATCCAATGCAACATAATAATAGATAAATTCATCATCCATGTACCGCAGATAGCTGATATGATGGAAATGATGTGTATCTATTCCCCGCACTGACGTGGTCTCCTCTATCTCCGTTTCTTCTATCGTAGAACCAGGATAGCTCTTCTCTATATCGAATATATACATCCCTGCACGGGCATCTTCATAGCCGATATCAAGCAGCGGATTTTGTATTACCACTCCCGTTGGCAGAGCATTCTGCACATCATTCTCCTCATACCGCACCCATATCCCGTCCCCTACAGGAAGCAGGCACCCCCACTGGTACACATCGGGCAGATCCGCCTGCAATTGGTCGACCAGCTTCGTTTCCCCCAAAATTTCCTCCAATTCCCCTTTTTCTATTTTAAAATATCTTGCAATACAGGCCTTACTCCCGTTCTCCCGGTCCAGTTCTGCGGCAAGGGAATCCAGATACACCCCTTTGCCATAATACGACTGTAATACCGGAATCCTTTCCGCCAACTCTTTCATGACCTGTCCGTTTTCCTCATATGACAGTATAAGCTGCCGTTTATATGCAAGTTCCCTGGCCATCTCCTTATTTTCTTCTTCTAGCTGCGCCACTGTACCTACAGTCTCATTCTCCGCCTGTGACCGTAACCGTTGCGTCTCTGTTTTTAAATTCTGTAAGGTCTGTATTTGTCTTTTCTGTTCCTGCATCTGCGCCAGAAAAACCAGGCTGAATATGATACAGAAGCTGCAGAAAATCAACGCACATCTTTTTATAACCTGATATTGCTTACTCATTTTGTTAAACAACCCTCTTTCGAATATGAAATCACGCTTATGACTGGAAAATAGCTTGGGTCTGTTGCCTTTGCCTCAAACAGCTTTCTATACTCTTCATGTCCCACTACCGTCGCTCCATTCTTATATGTATATACTCTCTATACAAATCATAACGTAAACCAACAAATTTTTCGATATCCTATGCATGAACGGTCATTATTTTGCATAAACGGCATTTTTATTTGTTATTCCGTTGAGTTATACTTTGTTTTAGAAACGCAAATAACAAAGAAACAGGAAAGTGCCATTGCAATTTCTACTCACATTCAGTAGAATAGAGCTACCTGAATACAAAAGAAGAAAGGACGTTCCGTATGGAAGTTTTATTATGCTACATTGTCATATATTTGATCGAAGCCCTCATTCTCTGGCTATACTGCAACGATTTATTCGTTGCCAGATATAACGTCCGCAAAACGCTTGTGTCTCTGTTTGCTCTCTATAGCCTGTTACTGGTCTTATCTATATTTGACAATTATCTGCTAAACTCCTCCGCATTTCTTTTCGCTAATTTTGTGTTCATTTACCTGTTTTATCATGTAAACAGAATCCCCGCGCTGTTTCATGCCGGCATCACCACGGTAGCCATGTTTTTCGGGGAAGTAATTCTCTTTACTTTCCTGCCGGATTTTGCTCATAACTTTTATCAGGCACGCGCTGACATCAGCCTTCTTCTTATATACATCTTTTTTAGCAAGCTCATTTACTTTTCCATCCTGTATATCCTTTCGCACTTTTTCTGCAGACAGAAAATCAAAAACGGCATAGATACAAAGGGCACGCTGCTGTTGACTTTTGTACCTGCCATTTCCTTTTTTCTCATTCTAACCCTTGCCACAGTCTGTCATACCACTGAAATCTCCACTTCACTAAGCGGCATGATTGCCGCCTGCACTATCATGATTCTTTTACTCAACCTGCTTGTCTGGTTCTTTTTCAACTATACCCAAAAACGGAATCAGGCGTTTATCGAGCTGCAGCTCAGTCTGCAAAGAGAAAACGACACTGCAGAATACTATCGGATGTTGAGCGCCCAAAACGAAGCCAAAAATATTCTGATCCACAATATAAAAGAGCATCTTTACACTATCGCTGCCCTTGCAAGGAAAAACCGGCAACCGAAAATCATCGACTATATTAACAATCTCACGCAAACCTCCGGCCTGCAGACCTCAGATACCCTGCAGCTATGTAAAAATGACACCTTAAACGCCATTCTCTGCCGCTACAAAGAAGAATGTAAAAAGCAGAACATCTGCTTTCAAACTGATATCCGAAATGACTGTATTAATTTTATGGCTGCCAACGATTTATCTTCACTCTTCTGTAATCTTCTGGACAATGCCATGGAAGCTGCCACCAAAGTTTCCGGTTCTTTTATTGAAGTCAACGTGATACGGCAGGAAAATACGCCTTATACCGTACTTTCTGTCCAAAATTCCTGTCCCGAAGATCCCTTTGATTCCCGCGGTCACCTCTTTTCTCACAAGAAAAACATCTCCCGCCACGGATTGGGACTAATAAGTATACGGCGTACTGTCAACAACTATGGCGGCGATATGGAACTTTACTATGATGAAAAAACAGGTACTTTTCATGCAGTAATACGGATCAAGAATCCCGCTTAAACATCTCCGGTTGATCCATAAAGACTTTTCAGTCATTTTCTGTTACAATAATTGCAGGAAAAATAAATACTTTTGATAGGCGGTCCGTGAGAAGGGGATTCAGACATGCGCATTCTTATCTGCGACGACGAACAGGCTGTCACTGAAAAAATCAGCCAGTATCTAAAAGAATACTTTACCTACAATGATCATGAAATACCGGAGCTTGCCACCTTTTCAGACGGAGACTCCCTGCTTGCAGATGCCGGACAGAAGGACATTGTCTTTCTGGATATAGAGATGCCCGGTTCAAACGGTATCCTTGTTGGAGCGGAACTCAAAAAAGAGAATCCCAATGTCCTTATCTTCATCACAACTTCATACATGCAATATCTGGATGATGCCATGAGCTTTCATGTATTTCGTTATCTCACCAAACCATTGGAGAAAGAACGGCTTTTTAAAAACATGGACGAGGCCGTGCGCTTTTATTACCGCCTCGTCTCCACTGTGATCATTGATGACGGAAACACCGCCAAAAAGGTGTCCGAATCAGACATCATCTATATTGAAGCACAGGCAAGAAACACGCTTGTCCATACAGTTTTCGGTGTATACCCCGCTAAAAAGCCCATCCATTTCTGGATTGACAAATTGAACGCCGGTTCTTTCTTTCAGACCCACAAAAGCTATATTGTCAACATGAAATATGTGGCGGAATTCAGCCATGAAATAATTACTTTTAGCGCTGATCACGGCCACGCTTATCTGGCCAGACGGAAATACAAGCAGTTCAAAAAGGCCTTTTTCATATATATTGAACACAATCACGGATAAAGCAGGGAGATTCTTCATGGAAATTATCTGTTCACTCTTTTTCCAACATAAAATTCTGTTCGGTCAGAATGGAATGCATGATGAGAGTTTCTTCGCCCTCCAAGGTATAAAACCGTAACCATCCGGCACTAAAATGCTCATAAAATACGCCGTTAATCTTTCCATAGCAGTCTTCCCCGACCGCCACCCGCAATGTCTCATCCGGATATGCTTCATGAATCAGAGTCTCTGGAGAAACCGGGTACCACAAATACGCCAAATCGAAGTCTTTACTGTACTCAGTTATCATACTTTCCTGTGTGGACACTTCACGGTTCCCTCTTGTGCCCCTTCGTCTCTCCGAATCATAAGCCACAAAAAGATTATCCTGAATCACTATACTTTTTCCTATCATCTGCTCCGCCTCCCGTTTCGTCAGCACGGTTTCACTTATGTCATCATAACCTTCTGCCGGACAGAACCGGGTAACCAGATACTCCCCAAAATATTTATTAGGCAGTTCTTCACAATATCCGCTGTCTTCATAAAAATGTCCGTCTTTCGTCTGATAAAATACATTTACTTTACATCCATATTTCGGATTACTTTCAGGGAAACAAATAACTGTCCATATATCCTGACGTCCATCCTGATCCAAATCTTCCACAAAAACATCCCAAAAAGCAAGACCGTTGAGACAGCTTTCGCGATAAAAAATATCACCTTCATTGTTCGTAATATAGAAATAGGGAAGAGAATGAACATTATCTGTCGTCGCAGAAACCAGATTTACCTCTCCCCAGGTTTCAAAATAAACCGATGCAGACGACATATCATCATTCAGCTGCTCGTCCGACAAATTATACGGACGAAATTGTTGTTTTTCACTGATATTCCGTTTATCGCATGTAATTTCCGCCTCTATCCTGTCATTTTCATGAAATAGAAATGTAACCACCGCCTGACATTCCTCATACAGAAACGTACATTCCGCCTGATTTTCCGTGATCGTACCTTTAAAAGGTTTACACTGCTCGCGCCAGAACTGGCTGTCACTCCAATAATAACTGTCGATGTTATGACCAACTGTAATAAAGCCTTCCATTACTCCGTCACTTGCTTTGGTAATAATGAACGATGAATCATCATTTTTTTTCTTTGGTCTGTCTACGATCCATGCTTTCCAAAGAAACGAGTCATATTCGTCATTCATATTAAAACTATCCTGCTCCACCCTGTTTTCTTCCTCCTTCGCTTCTTTTGACAAATCATCTGGTAACTTCTCCATCGTTTCTTTTACTTCTTTCTGTTCCTCTCCCATATAATCTGCTGCATGACATCCAACAGTAAACATCAGAAAAAAACAGCTAATAATGCACGTTGATCTACCAATCATTCTTTTCAAGGTTCCTCCCACACTCCTTCCGTAAAAAACAATACCATTTTTCAGCATAATCAGTGTTTTTTCACCTTAATTTGATAATCTCATTCTGCATTCATAACTTCACAAATTTCCGTAATAGACACTTCCATCGGCCCCACTCCATATCCTGTTTCAAATTTAATCAATCCCTTCCCTTTTTCCCACACAAATAAATCTTTTTGCATATCATCCCCACTATTTCTCATTTCGCGACGATAATATGTGATTTGATCTCCTTCTTTTTTCATGTAAAAAAACCAATATTTATCCTCATACTCCGCGTTCTCTTCCTGACAAACAGGTTCTAACTGTCCTTTATTCTGCAGCTTCTCTTCCGTGTCAAATATCCGTAGTAACAGTTCATCATCATCAGGAAACCTAATACTCTGGACGTTCGGCTCCGCCTGATAAAACGGCCATATCAAGTCTATTTCATCAGACCTCACATAGAAATATCTGACCATAACTGGAAAATGCCCAGCTGTCTCTGTAGTTATATTTATATTCAGTTTATATATGCTTCCGTTCTCGTACACCTTGAGTCTATCAATCTCCGCATCCACAATCTCATCTACCAATCCTTGCCCTCTATAATAAGTTGCCCTTACTTTTAGTGCTATATGTTCTTTTGCTGGGAAATAGGGATTCTCTATCAGTTCCAACTCCTCATCCATCACACTGTCTTCTCTCTCTTCCTCCTCTGTCCCCACATTTATCTCCGCTTCTTCCCCTCCTGTCTCCACATTTATCTCCGCTTCTTCCTCTCCTGTCTCCACATTTATCTCCGTCCTTTCCTCCTCTGTAATAACAACTTTTATACCCTCACCCACCTCTTTAACAATATGTGTTTCTTCTACAAGCATCCCTACAGTTTCCGTCATACTCTCCATATCTCCTGCATTATTTTGCCCGCACCCGACCACTGCATATGATATACAAACAAACAGATACAAAATGATTCTCTTTCTCATAGTCCCTCCTCTCCCATCCGGATTCCCCTGATCCGGCTCGGGTATCATCAAGATAATACGAATCTATACCATCGTAAGCAGGCTGCGCCATCCCCTAAAACCGCCATGCCTCCTCAGTACAATATAGGATATCCCTCGTATTATAAAGTAGTAGTGTTTATAGTCCCTCTCCAAGGACTGTATGCTATACTGTTGGAGATACTGTGGATTGGTTCATTTCTCCTACCACCTGATGGTTTTCGAAAGGCTCCAGCCACAGTCTCTTTGTTCATTTGTTAATCAGTTAGATACCGCATGACGGTTTATTTAGAACGAGGTTACAATCGCAAAGAGTACCTGTGGTTCTAAACAGTATCAAATATTTTACAAAGGAGATTTTGTATGATCTACGTTGGAATTGATGTCGCCAAGGATAAACATGACTGCTTTATCACGAACTCGGATGGTGTGGTATTGTTTCATCCATTTACCATCCCTAATAACCGTGAGGGTTTTGAATCCTTATTTCAAAGAATTGTATCCGTATCAGATGATGTATCCAATGTAAAAGTAGGACTCGAAGCCACAGGACACTACAGCTACAATCTTCTGGGTTTTCTCTTTAGTAAAGGTTTCCCGACCTATGTGATCAATCCGTTACATACTAATCTTTACAGAAAAAGTCTCAGCCTCAGAAAGACGAAAACGGATAAAGTTGATGCCCTTACGATTGCTTCCATGATCATGTCTGATGTAAACTTAAAGTCCTACTCAGACTCATCATATCACAACGAAGAACTTAAGTCATTAACCCGTTACCGTTTTGATAAGGTGAAAGAACGGGCGAAACTCAAAGCTTCCGTCTCCCGCCTTGTCTGCATCCTCTTCCCTGAACTGGAGAAACTCGTGCCTACGCTCCATATGCCTTCCGTCTATGCCCTCCTGTCGGAATTCCCTTCCGCTTCGGCAGTCTCTGCCGCACATCTGACAAGACTCGCTAACCTTCTTTCCTCAAGCTCTAAAGGACGTTATGGCAAAGATACCGCCATCATCTTCCGGGAAGCGGCAAAAAGTTCCATCGGTTCTTTTATGCCCGCAAAGTCCCTGGAACTGACACACACCATAAGGCTCATCCGGGAACTGGATATAGAGATCAACGAGATTGAAAATGACATCAAACGGATCATGGATGAAGAAATTCGTTCCCCATCCTTACCATCCCTGGCATCAGTTACCGTATGGGTGCCATGATCATTGCTGAAATAGGCGATTTCAGCCGTTTTGATTCTCCTGACAGGATACTTGCCTATGCCGGTATGTCACCGTCTACCTATCAGTCGGGTCAGCTTGATAACTGTCATTCCCATATGGAAAAGCGCGGTTCAAAGTATCTTCGCTATGCCCTGTTCAATGCTGCAAAATATGTTTGTCTATGGGATGACTCCTTTGCCGCTTATCTTGCCAAAAAGCGGTCGGAAGGCAAGCATTACAGCGTTGCCATCTCCCATGCTGCCAAGAAACTTGTGCGGCTCATTTACGCAATGGAGAGATCGGGACAGCCATACAATAAGACTGCTTAATCCTCTCTGTAAATATCTCCTTTTAGAGTGCCTGTAATGACACTCTGTTTGTCATGCTGTTTTCAAGGTACAGCTATATCTGAAATGCCTTCTGGCAATTCATTCAAAAAATTTCATTTTATGTCTTGACTTTTAATAGTTAGTCTTTCATATAGGCATTCTTATCATACCATTTTTCAAACTCTTCAACATTCATGTCAAAAAAAGTCAGACACCGCCTCCGTACATAGATCCCCTCAAGCTTCCACACTACTTATATACCCCATCTATCTGGTTCTCTTCTATTTTTTCACATTGCTCAGTGTCTATTTATTTTTTAACCGTATCACACCCTCACATAGTTCTTCACCAACTATTATTTCTACTCTAACATAATCTTCATATGGCCCGTGAACGTCATAAAATATAGGAGCCAATAAACACTTCCCATCCACATCCACAAGTCCATACTTTCTCTCCTTCATGAGATCCTCCTTAAAAAGATAACCTGGAATGGCTTTATATTTGGAATCGGCATATCCGGTTATAAAAAATGGCGAATCGAATACCTTCTCCCCTTTCTCATTGATTATAGTAGGCACCTCATCAACGATGTAAGCAAGTCCGTCATGAAACTCACTGGCATACATACTAAATGCTGGAATTTGCCAATCTATATAATAACCTAACACTACCTCATTTTCCGAATTAATATACGCCCATGCATCTAGTCCATTCTCTGTATAACCCTCCTGCTTCACAGCCGCTTTTCCTTCGCTGAAACTGCCTACATCATCATACTGCAATCCAATGACTAACTGACCTGTTTTATCAATATATCCCCATTTTCCATCTTTTTGTACAGCCGCCAATTCTTCGCTGTAATCCTTCACCTCGTCAAACTGACATGGAACAGTCATCTTTCCGTCACCGTCAACAAATCCCCATCCGTCCTCTTTTTTTACAGCCGCATATCCTTCCTGAAAAGAATTGACCTGATCATACAGGCACTCTATAACCACTTTGCCATTTGAATTAATAAATCCCCAACTTCCCTCTATTTGTACCGCCGCTTTTTTTTCTTGAAAACTCTTCGCATCCTGAAAAAAGCCCTCTATCACTTTTCTCCCCGTTTTGTCAATATAGAAATATGTCCCATTATTACGAACTAGCGCCATGTTTTCGCTGTAGGGTGAAATCAAATCATACTCCTCTAAAAAGACAAAATGATGATTCTCATCAAGAACACTGTACTTTCCATTTTCTTTCCTAACCGCTATACAGTTTCCGCCTAGGAATACAAAATCCTCATATTCACCGGGGGCAATCATCCACTCCCAATCTAGCTGTGCATTTTCTACAGCCTCACGATAATATCCTTGCTTCTCGCTTTCTTCGATCATGTCTAACTCTTCTTGTCCTGTAAATGTCACTATGACTTCATCTGTATGTAAATCGTCCATCATTTCGGGTATCTGTACCGTTCCATCCACATCAGATATCATTTGCATTATGTCACTCTTTTTTTCCACAGTCTCTGCAAAATGATAAAAGAAGAACGTTATCAGTACGACAAAAACTATTGCAACAATCCTTTTTTGCATTTAATCGAGCCTTCTTTCTATAGGAAATCAGTTAAACCCTTCATAAACCCACATCACTCTGACATAAATAATTCGGCCTCCTCTTTTATTTATGCCAATTCTGCTTCTCTACCAGTTCCATATAGTTCCCGTTAGTCATACCACGGGTCTACTTTCAAATACTCATGTATCTCAGGCAGCGGCACCTCATAATCATAAGAAGACAGCTCCATTAATATAACCAATCCGCCTCTATATAAATAAAAAGCACGCCATTCACTGTGGTAAGACTCCATTGCTGCCCTGCCTTTATCAGCCATATCCTGTAGATTTTCTTTTTCTGTCCTTACCAATCCATTAAGCTCACCTATGTGCTCTGAATCCACCCGCCAACTTTTGTTTATTGACATGCGGTTTATTAGCCCTTCCGCATCCATTAAATCATCTAACATAACCCGTTCTCCCGTCTTTATATCTACCACTATCGGCAAATCACATATCTCATCTTCTTCCCCACTCCATTGCTCGGCCATTTGAATGGAATATACCACCGATAACCATCTATCGGATTTATACGAGATGTATATCTTTGTCCTGTCGAATAATTCCTGCCTTCCGTCTATATCACCGTTCCACCCCTCATTTTCAATACATGCTTTTAATCCCTCCTGCAAATGTTCATTAATCCTCTTTTCAATTACTTTATCCGCCAATCCTGCCACTTCCACCGCAGGAAAGACTGTCCCATCGCATTCAGCCTGAATTTCATGCAGTGTATATCCCTTCTCGCTCTGAGCCATATCCTGCTCTTCCACGGTTTTCTCCCAACTGTCCTTCATTATATTGTAAAGTTCTCCCTCCCCATCCCAATAAGTCCAATATTGACCTCTTTTCGGATGATCCACCAATGTTCTTTCTTTTAGGTCTAATGTAAAATACAAATCCTCCCGCTCACAGTCTCCCGGTAATGATGGCATTGGAATATATCGCCAACATAAATATCTATCAGAACGGTAATCAATATGTATCATCACATTTTCAAACCACTGCTCTCTGGTTCCGCCCGGCAGTCTTTTTTGCCCTTCTTCAATTAGCATTTGATTAAGCAGTTTTTCTCGTACCTTATCTGATGGTATCTCCAACTGCACAAGAGGAGTAACATAGTTATACTTTCCACCTACTCTCTCCTCAATCGGTGGAATCTGCTCCGGGGCGCAATCAACCCATCTGCATGTGACATAATAGGACAGCTTTTCCTCTACTCCGGTTTCTTCTATAACCTGCGGTTCTGTCTCCTCCATATTCTCTGCGTCATTTGCCGATTCTACCGAATACGATATACTCTGCTGTCTCTTACCTACTTCTAAAACAGCAAGCAGCATCATGACAATCATGAGTATATTACATATTTTATTCTTCATTATTCATATACTCCTCTACGCGTTGCCATCTGGGATATCTTTCTCCCCAACTATTTGGAGCAGAAAAATGATCTCCATTTGAGTATAATTTACCCTCGTTAATAGTATAAGCTTCTCCATCTCTAATCTTACCCAAAGTAGCGTCATGTCCCGTTGGGTATCCATTAACAAAATATTGTGCAATGAGAAATATCTCCTCTGATGCTTCATATCTCTCCACATAAGCATTCAAATTACCTTCACTTGTCATATTCACCTCTGTCCAATACCATACTGCTGATTCTATCGGATAATTATTTCCTATATATGTCGCCGTATCTTTTCCGTCAAATGGATCATCTATATACTTTAAAAATTGTTCCTGTAAATCTTCACCTGTTATCTGCATATAGCCTGCGCCCCGCTCCCACCAATTATATTGACCTATAACATTCCCATTTCCACTAACATTGACCCTGTATACCTCCCATGCCTTATCTTCACCCATCTCCTTCATCTTGGCTAACAACGCTTCTCCTCCTTCTACCTTGTCAGTACATCCACTCTCGGCTAGCATAGTGGCAAGCATCATATAAGCGCTATCCCTTGAAATGATCCCATATTTCAGCATTAAATCATTCAAAATTTTAAGGTCTTCTTCCGTTGCGGATTCCCAACCACATCCTTTTAATTGCTCCAATGTAAATTGGAAGTTAGCAGACTCATCTGTCTGCCCGCTGTCAACCGGATAAATAAACCCGCCATGCTTGCAGAAGAGAACCGAAGTCATGGTAATCCCCTGCTTCCTCCCGTTTTTCAACCCTCCAATTCCTAAACTTCCCACTCTTCCTCCAGAACCATGAGATACTGGCATACTCCGCTTTTTTACATTTATCCATATATTCAATGATCTTCTGTTCCTGCTCTGTTGTGGCAGGCTCCATACAGTTACATGAAAAAGGCAGAATATTTAATCCCTGTTTCGTATCAGTCACATTCGCATGATGAAGACCGTTTGTATACATCGGATTTTCCCACACTCTTAAGATTCCAGTCGGTTTGTCATCTTTTGTCTTTTTTTCCGCTCCCTCTATATGCACCTTCTCTCCAACGGATAAAGGAAAATCATCCCACACCGCGCTGGTACAGGACAAAACTGCGCCATCCACCAGATACTCATCCACATCTTCACCCTCGAATTCGGCACAGATAATACGTTCCGCCTCTTCGTCCGTAACCTCTTTTCCCTCTATCTCCTCGGCAAAGTCCATATGCTCTTTACTTCCCAAACCACTATTTTTAACATCTTGCATAATTTTCGTTATACAGATATACTATAAGTAAGATAATAAGAAATTCTAACTTTTATTTAAAATAAAGGAGATAATATTATGATCGCTGAATTACGCCAAAAATCTCAAATCACAATCCCAAAAGAAATTATTGTTAAACTCGGTCTGTCAGAAGGTGACAAACTGGATATTTTTGAGAAAGACGGTTCTATCTGTATCATGCCGGTAGCCGTCTATCCTAAAAACTACCTGAATGAATTGCGAAAAGAAATCGGAGACGTCAAATCTAAACTTGCTTCCGGAGAGCAGCCCGTTTTTGACAATGTGGAGGCTCTGTTTGACAAACTGGAGGCAGAATGATGGCTTATACATTCACCTTTACCGCTCGTTTTCAAAAACATTTTAAAGAATTAACGAATCATGAGAAAAAACAGCTTAAGAACAAGTCGGACATCACGACATACTAAAGCAATTCTAATACCCTAAATCTTACTGTATCCTAAACTCCCCGCCTGTAAAGTAAATATCTTCACTCAGGGTCATGGTTGTCCCGCCCTGCTTCACCTGCACGATGTCCTCCGCCGCAATCAGCAGGGAAGAGGCTCCGCTGGCTATGGTCATGTTATTCTCTGCCTGGATCAGGATATCCTTATCGCTGGTCATCGTAATACCTTCCTGGTCGTTCATCTCCACCATCATTCCCCGGTTGTTCGTAATCAGCACCGAATCCGGCGTAAACAGGATTTCCTTCCCGTACTTTGTCTTAAAGGATTTATGATCCGGGTTCTGTCTCGCGCTGTCCGTCTCCTTATGTACGGAACTCACCACAAGGCATCTGCTCTCCTCATCAGGCACATACAGCCGCACCGTGTCCCCCACCTCCGGCATACTGTACCACCCCGTTCCGTCCGGGGAGGAATACACCGTGGCATAGGCAAACCATTTCTTCCCGTCAAAGGCCAGCCACTCGTCCCCTGCAATGTCAACCTGCACCGTATCCTTCTGCACGCCCGTCACCTTTGCCTCAAAGGAACAGCCCGCCACCCCCTGATGCTCCGTTGGCAGTGTACGCAGGCCCTCTTTTCTTCTGAGCTTATATTCATGCATACACTCCGCGCCTATGTAACGTGTGGTGATATCATAGATAAAATATTTCCCGCCCTCATACCGCATGAAATCCCCCAGACGGTAAATTTCCCTGTCTGTCACAGTCAGCGTCAGCATGTCCGACATCTGTAATCCTTTCACCCCGTTTCCAGCCTTCTTCTGGTATGTATGGGCATCCAGTGTGAGGGTAATATCCGGCGCCTCCCACTTCTGCTCCATACCCTCCGGCAGTCCTACCGTATAGGCACATCCCCTTTGAAAGGCGTCGGGAACCAGATACCCGTTGTGCAGGCCGGACAGACGCTTAAAAAATGTCCAGTCCGTCTCATGGTACTGCACCAGCACCCCTTCCGTCCTGTCGTTTTCTCCCTCTGTAAAAGTAACTTTCCCTCCCATATAAGAATCCGTAATCCGGTTAAAAAGCAGGCTGCAGGACGAATCCTTGTTCTGGAATACCCGGAAATGCTCTTTCCCGTCCATCAGGATGGTGCCGCTCTTCGCCTCCAGACGCAGTATCGTCTCATAACCGTCCTGCCCCATGGAAAAGTCCGTCACAATGCCGCAGAAAAGATCAGTATTCATCCCGGCCTCTCCCTGTGCCGTCACTTTGATCCATGTGTCGGCAGACAGTACGCCCAGATACTCTTCCTTCTTATCATCCCTGATCCGCATGGTGATTTTCGCATCCGCATGGCAGTTCAGGCCCTTATGGATCTCCATGTCCTGTAAAGCCACATAGGCAAACGGTTCCACTTTAATCTGATAATCTCTCATCGTTTCTTCCTCCTTTTTTCTTAATAGTTTCCAATACCCTCAGTACCACCGGTTTCCATCTATCTCCACCTCTTCAAAGCAAATACCACGCGCCCCTCTTCTCAATATACTTTCTACAAAATCCTCCCTGCCAATCATATATTGTTCATGATATCCGGCAACTCTGAACACTGCTTTTTCCTGAATCTTATCTGCCTCCAAGATCAGCTTAATAATGCGGTTTCCAACATTGTTATGCTGTGCCCTTTCCGAAAGACAGGGCATCTCGTCCAACAATGGGCAAAAATATGTGGCATGTTTTCTCGTATCATGATGCAACAGTTTGAAACTCTTATAAACTACATCCCCTTGATACATCAATATTGTTTCCATACATATTTGAGACACTAAAATGCAGGGTTCAAACAACATGTCCGGGAAAAAGACATCCGCAGGCAAATCCATCGACACAATATTTTTTCTTCCTATTCTACCGATATCATCCGGATTTAACCATCGAATATCTACTCCTCGATTACTGTTAATGTGGTAGGGAATGCGATTTCCCTCTTCTTGTGTTATCTCATAATATTTCATAGCTGCTCTCCTCTCGGATATAACAGCACTGCCCGATCCATATATTCCCCAAACAATATTTTAAAATCCTCTGAAATCTTCACATCGCTTTTCTCCAAACATGCCACAATAGAAGACACACTGTTCCTAATCATCAAATATAACCATGTAATATATTGCTTTGCATATTGATTGCGCACCTCACTCCATTCGTACTGTTGCATTCGAATCGTTTTCTTTCTTGTCTCCTGATAAAGCAGTGCTACGTCATTATCGTATTTTTTCTGAAATGCATCCGGATAAAAATATTCCGCTATGTCTCGTTTCCCAAGATAAAACGTATCCTCCATTACCTGCACACGAAACATCAGCTTATTCATACGGATTCCCACCCGCAATGGCTGAACGGAAAGATAGTGTAACGTTTTTATCCTGCTCTCCTGTTGCTCTTTCGCAACCACATCCATATAGTCTTTCAGGAAAATCAAGAATTGGTCACAGCACTCTGTCATACACACTTTCATATCATCATCCATCCTGCTTCCTCCACAAATATAGTTCGCATTCTATCCTACCAGACCAGATTCCCCTCTTCCCTGATCCGCTCCATATCCACATATACAAAATCATTTTCCTGCGCGTAACTCTGCGCAAATTCACTCTCCCCATATACCAGACGCAGGGCGTCACACCCTGTAAACGCATCATCCGCAATCTCAGACACCGCAGGCTGTATCGTGATCTGCTGTAATCCCGTATCTCCCTGACATGTCATGGCTTCTATCCTGCTTACTGCTTCTGGAAATACGATCTCTTCTATCAATGGGCAGTCCGCCATGGCCCGTTTCCCGATCGACTCCACCGTTTCAGTGATATAAATATCCCGTAATGCACTGCATCCTGCAAACGCTTCCTCCCCGATCTTCAACGCTCCCTGCGGCAGATAAATTCTCTCTGCTGTTTTATTGCCCTTGAATGCCTCCGGCCCTATGACTGTTACCGCTCTATCTTCCATATAGGCCGGTATAAAAAGCGTAGTTTCACTGCCTTCATATGCAATAACCTCCACAGTATCATCTGCCAGTATCTTATAGCGGTAACCGCCGCACTGCTTTTCCGATTCAGGAGACTCTGTATCCAGTGCGTCTGTCACCGTATCCCCCGTTGAATCCTCTACCGCCCGCCCTTCTCCGGCCTGCTCCCTTTCCTCCGCAACGGATACTGAAATCTCTTCCGGCGGTTCCTTCCCATCCTGTTTCACAACCGCAATTCCTATGACAACACATACCGCCGCCAAAAGGATCCCTGCATTTCTGAACCGTTTCCTGTTTCCGTTCATTTTCTTCCTCCCTCATGGCATCTCATCCCCGCTCTCCACCTCGATAAACTCATATCCGCTCTGGATTGCCAGTTCCTCCGCCCGGCTTCCCTTTTGCCCGTAGACGGTAAAGCCATCATTTAAAAATTGGGCTCTTACGGAAAAAAGTTCATCGTCCAAATCTGTTGCTCCTGCCGGAATATAAACCCGTTCCAAATGAGGGGTACACCAAAAACCGCCACTTCTGTGTGCCCTGATGCTTACAGTGCTTTCCGGAAACTGTATGCGCCTTATTGAGGTATCCTTATAACCACAGCCAATCTCCTGAATTCCTTCTTCATAAATAACTTCCATTAGATTTTTACATTCAAAAAAAACCTCTTCTCCTATACTTTCCACCGTTCCCGGTATGGTAATCCTGCGTAAGTCCCAACATTCCCCAAATGCAAGATCTTCTATGGTTCGTACAGAAGACGGAATACGGATTGTTTCAAACCCATCAACTCCATAAAAGGCTCTCTCACCGATAACCTCTGTCTTCTCAGACAATATAATCTCTGACACCTCTCCATACATAAATGCAGAACCTTGAATATCTTTTATGCTATCAGGCATCTCTATCCGCTTTATCTTGAGCCTTGCAAGACAACAATCACCAAGTAGCACCATCGTATCTGGAAAAATAATCTTTTCATACACTGTCTGCCTGGAAATTTCATCCATAATCGACCTTGCCGACTGTGTATCTCCTCGCTCCAATCTTGTCACGCCATAGGGAATTTCCAACACTTGATCCGTATTTCCATTGATTTTCTCCAGACAACTTCCCCTAATCTGAAATTTCTCATCCCTCGCCTCCTGCCATGACGTATCTTCAAAAGCACTCGGATCAATGTCTGCAAACGGCGGCAACACAATATCTTCCAAATTACTACAGCCGGCAAATGCCTCTCTACCGATTGCCATTAAGCTGTCCGGCAGGAATCCATTAAATTCATCATATGCATATACGCTTATTTCCCAATCTCCCCTAAACAAAGTATCCCGAAAAGCGCCCTCTCCAATCGCCTGAAGTCCTTTCCCTATTCTCGGTGTACCCATATGTCTACACCCTGCAAAGGCATAATTCCCAATATACCGCACACCTTCCTCTATCTTCAATATTCGAATATCCTGCCTGTAAGCAAAAGCCCTGTCAGCAATACCGACAACAGTATATCCGTCGATAGTCGCCGGAATTACCAGTTCGCTCTTGTCAGAATTACTAGTAAAATCTAAATCCTCCATATAATCTTGAAGATCGTATACTATTATTTCTGGTGCCCCGCCGGTGATTACTGCTTCTCCGTTATCGTTGACCTTGTAGGTAAGTTTTTGATATTGTACAAACATCCCATCCTGCTGTATAAATCCTTCTTCGCCCGACTGTTTGTCTGTAGCAGAACACGTCATCCTATCTCCGCCAAGTAACAGACATAGGGTAATCGCCGCCAATATGTAGTTTCTGTGTCTTCTCATTCCTGTAAACTCCCCATTGGTTTCCCATTTAAAGCAAGATGCTCTTCCAAATGTTCGTTAATAGCTTTAAAATATGCGTCGTCTTCTCCTGTCGCCTTTTCTTTACCCAATCCATTATATCCACGAACTCCATCCGCTTCATTGCCTCCTTCTTTTGTCTTATATGCCAAATATCGGATTCCACATGCAATGCTCAGATTCGGAGTTATCCTATCATAATATAAAAGATATTCTCCCTCTGCCTTTTGTATATCTGCTGGCAAGGATGTATCACCTTCCGTAATTACTGTGATAATATTGTCCCTTACCACCCCTAATCCTCTTTCCAGCTTTGCTTTTTTTACATCATTCATATCAAACTCATTATGTGCAAACATTGTCGGCTCCACATACCCTTTATCAGCTGTTTTTTCTATCGCATATATTACTTTCTCATCTATCCCATAATGACATCTTCCCTTCTCTTTATCCATCGGATCATACCCTGACAGCATCCACAACGCATAATCTCCAGGATAGAGAGACTGCATAACATCCCTCATTGCATTTTGTCTAGAAGTATTCCCCCATGTAGATTCATCCATAATCATTGCTTTCACCACCTCCGGCCTTATCGTAAATTTTGTATCATCAAATAACCTATCCTCAATCCTTCTATTCCAATAATATGTCCACGCCATTATATATGCATCATATTTATCATCCTCTCCTACATGATCCCAGTTAACTATCTTCGCAATCGGCGGTTGACAAGACGCCCAAAGCTTAATTATCTTATCTACCTTTTCCTCACTTAGTTCACCATTTATGTATGCACCTAAGCATGACATTATATAACCATCTATTCCGCTTACACCCAAATCACTTTGCCCACTCGTAACCGGATAAATCCAGCCTCCATGAGCGCAGAAAAGCATGCTTGTCATTGTTAACCCATCTTTCATGTCTGCTCTTGTATCATATTGCAGCGGTGATTTCTGCAAATCTTCATCTTCCCACTCATCCATAATGCTGACTAAATATTTACAATTCCCATGAGCTTTATCTTTAGCTGCCCCCTCCAACAACTTTTCTTTTTCGCTGTCATTATACTGTATATTTTTACAGTTCCCAAAACTTGGGATATTTCTATCAAAACAATAATCAACTGTAGTTGCATGTTTTTCGCTTCTAACTTCTGCTCTCTTTGTCTGTGTCACAGTCAGCTTTCCCAATACCTTATCCTTATCCACTGGCACGTTTCCAGCCGTTATTCCATTATCCGTCACGCTGAAGTTGAGCACCTCATCCCGCACCTTTACTTCTTGTGATTTTCTTGTACTTTGTTCGCATGTTAAAATGGCACCGTTCACTAAGTATTCCTTAAAAAGATCCTCTTCCCCATACAGTTCAAATACCTTTTCTATCTCCTCCGCCGTAACAGATTCTTTTCCTAAAATCCTTTTCGCTTCATTCTCTTGATTTGTCTTCTGGAGATATTCTTGTCTTTTTTGGATTTCATAATCATCCTTTAATCTACTCATGTTCACTTCATCCCCTTCTCCATCGTATTCCGTGACTGCACTTTCCACGGCTCATCATTCACTCATCGCCACTTCTTCAATCGTTGACAACATCTCTAAAATTTTTGGTTTCCATCTGTCATATATAGAAAAACTGCAATGAAAATTTCCCAAAATCAGCTGATCCCTGACGCTGAACAGAAACAGCAAACTATACAACTCACTGTCAATGCAGAATGTTTTACAGTCCATCCATTCCACGTCCTTTTCTCCTGCCTTTATCGTTCCCATTCCATAAAAAATGATCTGATTCCATACTTGCTGCATATCACCTCTTAACTGTATGAGCTGCTGTCTGATTCCGATACTTTCATCCATTTCTCCTATGGCAGAAAACGTAATAGTAGCATCTCCATGCGTATCCGTCATTATGATTTCCGGCCTGTCACTCCGGTTATATTTTGCGCACCTCCAAACCGCGCTCATACTCTCCCACTCAGCCGGAATCATCATATAGGCGGCTTTTTCATATACTGCAATTTTTCTGAGGTTGGATATCTTCAAAAGAAGCGAAGATTTCTGTCTTTTTTCACATTCCTTTCGCAATTCCAAAATAACTTGATCCGGATACTGTTTATCTTCCATGATTCTCTCCCTGTCAAAGCGCATTCCTAATTATCTAATTACCATCCACGACCTCTCCGCCTTATGAACCTTCGTTCTTTTCAAGATTTGGAGTACTGCATCTTTTGCCTGCCCCTCATAATTCGCATTACAGTGATAAGTCCCTAACATCATCCTGTTCTGCACCGACATAATAAATACCGCATGATATTCACCATTGGGAATGCCGCCCGTCCAAAAAGAAAAATACCCTGTATCCACTCCGATATGATCCAGACAGCAGGCATAATCCCGTATATTTTCCGGGTATCTGTGCGTGATCATCCGCTGTATCCCCCATATTGCCGGCTCTATCTGCTCAGTCCTTAGTTCTTTATGTAAAAAACTAAAAGTGATAATCTGGCTATTCTGCTCATTTGAAAAAATATACTCCGGTTTCAAGATATATGGAAACTTCTTTCTTATTAATTCTTCATCAGCAGTTTCAAATCCAATTGGCAGTTCGGTCTTAAATACATCATCCCATAAACTGATTCCCTGTGTCTGTATTCCTTCATTCTGCATCATTTCGATCCTCCGACGAAAACTCTAAATCTCCCAAATTTTCCGCATACCAATCCAACCCGTTGGGTTGTTCCACAAAGAGTAACTCCTCCATCTTTTTCACCGCATATCCTTGAATGTCTATGGAGTTAAGCCTGTTTATTTCTTCAATCAAAGGATTATTCCCGATTGCTCCTACTTTTACTCTGTTACTCATATACTAATCTGCCTCCTACGATAATTTTGCTATAACAGGCATACTGCCTGCCACTCTCCTTAATAAATCACTATCTCCCATATTTTCTGTAGGAATACTGGCCAGTATTGCGCCAACAGCACCATGTAACGTATAGGTTTCTTCCTGATTGTCCCCTTTATAAAACACAGGCTTTCTTTCTACTGTTTTAGGTACTGTTTGAAAGCCTCCAATCTGCCCGATCGCATCGAAGGCGTTGCACAGATTGATCACTGTGGGTTTTGAAAGGTCTTTTCTTACCAGCGTGATTTCCTGCGGCGCCGTCACCGTAACGCTTTTTGCCTGAAACTGTACCTGCCCCTCCGCCAGAATGGAGATTTTATTTGCTGTCTCCATCCGCAACATATTACCATCTGAAATGGCGATCTCCGCATTCTGATCATCCTTATGTACCAGTCCCATCTCAGAAGGCTTCATGTAGAGACGTTTCCCATGATCTGTCGTAAAATAGCGGTTATGGTAATCCGAAAGATCTCCGCACTGCTCCCCGTTTTCCCGCAGGTTGTAGATGGCTTTGGCATTCTCTTCGTTATCTTTATCAAAGTACAGCGCCACCTTTGTCCCCATTTCAGGCATACAATAAAGCATATTCCCCGTGATCGGCCTCCAGGGATAGTCATAGGCCGTGGCCACATCCTGCTTCTCGTCGATATCCAGATGCAGGCGCAGGACTTCCCCCTTTGTCTGCAGCACCTCTCCTGCAATCACCACACCCTTCAGTTTTTCTGCCGGTATCTTATCTGCGGTAAAACATTTTTTCGGGTATACACTGATGCAGTTTTCTATGCCGCTACGGTCAAAGGAGACTTCACAGGCCATGACCCCGTACTCCCTGCCATGAACCGTCACCGTTTCCCCCACACGGATAAACTCCCTGCCGTAGATCTGATACCCGGTTGTTCTGTCTTCCATGGAAATCCTGCCCGGTTTCCTGTACAGGACTTCGGCGTGCTTATGCTGTGCAGTATCTATCTGTCCTGCCGGTCTCTGCGGCAGACCGATACTGATTTCCTTCCTGTTTCCATAGTCTTCTGAAAGCGCCCTGCCGCCCAAATGGCTGGCAATCCTGCGGATAAAAGCATAATCCGTCTCCTGATATTGGATTAAAGGGCAGGGAATCTTCCGTTCCGGCAGGTTCCATCCGACTTTAACGTCATACTCCTTCGCGATCTCTTCCGTGACATCCCGGTAGGTTCTGCCGATATCCTGAAATGAACGGGA
This sequence comes from uncultured Lachnospiraceae bacterium, assembly GCA_947037115.1. Classification (GTDB taxonomy): domain Bacteria; phylum Bacillota; class Clostridia; order Lachnospirales; family Lachnospiraceae; genus UBA3282. The sequence goes on along the minus strand of CAMQTN010000030.1, from coordinate 2,444 downwards.
TTTCTTCTGCCTGTCCATGCGCCATATATAAGAGACTGCCTTAAGTTCCAACACGGCATAGTCTCCCACGTTCTTAAGTTCTACATGTTCAATCAGGCCGCTGAACAGGGATTCCTGTCTGCCTTCCTCATCCTGACTGATCAGTTCTATCTGTTCCTCCTGCATCATGCATAATACGTCGTATGTCTCCTGAAAATTTACAATACAGGAAACTGTCAGTTTCGCCATCTCTCCGTATTGCGCATACAAATGACAACGCAGGATAGTCTGATATTTAAAACTGCACTTGATCTGTAATTGTCCCAGTAAAATCATATCTCTTCACTCCCCCTCAAACTGAAATGTATTATCAACTACTTTACACCGTTTCAATTCCCACAGCCCACACATATCTAAGTACAGCGTATCTTTATCCTCCGAATCAACATAAAGAGCCTCCCCTGCATATCTGGTTCCATATAATACAGAAGGATATAGACTTAAATCATATCCCAAATCATAATCTACTTTTACTAGCTCACATTCCTTCGGGAACTGACCGTAATCCCCTTGTCCTCCCAAATCACATTCATCAACATCCCTATTCACATGATAAACCGGTAACTTTACCCCATAATTTCCTCCGTAATATTGAAACAAGAAAAGATCGTCCCGGTCGGAAAAAGTACACTGCTCATATCCATCTATCCTGACAAAATTTTTATCGTATATAAATACGAGATTTTTCATTTCTTCAATTCCTTGGGTGCTGATATTATTATCGCTCTCCAATTCCATAATTCTTTCCCTAATTTTCCATTCCCCAAACACATGCTCCTCTATCAATTGTGCATCCTCTTCCTCTATATCCGCTTCCCATTTAATAACATTTCTTGCATTATTTGTTTCCATAAATAATCGTATCTCCTGCTTTTTCCCCATAAATCCTATTTTCCGACATCCTAAATATCCGACCGCAAATACGAGGCAGAAAAGCAGCAAAATACCAATAATCCTATATATCTTTTTCATATTCTCACTCCCTCACCATAATTCTGATTTTCCCCCAGAGCCATATGTATCAAGCTGCCTTTCTAATTTCCATAAACCACAAAAATCCATATATAGCACCTCTGTATTGTTCGGGTCAACATAAATATCATCTGCCAAATACCATGTATTTACAGAGGGATATTGTTCTTCATCACATCCCAGATCATAAGTTACATGTACCAGCTCGCATTCTTCCGAAAACGGAGCATAATATACGCCGCCATCCGCATTGATGTCCCGCAAAGCAATTCGTTTCTCATCCACGTTATTGTCTATATGATAAACCGGATATCTCACCGGCCCCACTCCTCCATATGCCGCATATAAATAAATGTCCTCCGGTTCGGAAAATGTGTCCCAACGGTAGCCCGATCTATGCGCAACATCTTCATGAAGGACAATCCATACATTTTCCAACTCTTTTACAGCCTGCTCACTGAAATTGGACGCATACATCCCCCTTTCTTCTAATGGGATGATCCGTTCCGAAAAACTCCACTCTCCCATTACATGTTCTTCAAAAAAGATTTCGTTCTCTTCGGTAAACTTATTTTCACATATATCAACAGATTGTCCCCTTTTCTGAATATGCTCCCTGATATGCTCTATCTCTTCCTGTTTTTCCAAAAAGTTAACTCTGCCTGCATACCAAGCCCCCAACAGAAACGTTGCACATAATCCAACAATGGTAACGCCCATCTTTGCTATTCTTTTCATAATCGTTTCCTCACAAATAAACAATTCCCATCCTCCATTCGGTTCGTTATTGTCTCGTCCACTCCTTGCCACTCTCTATCTTCAATATCCTTCGCTATAATCAAATATGCTTAACTGTCCCGCTGGCTCTTTGTTTCGAAATAGCTTCTTATACTCATTCCCTTGATTTTTTACATAGTTTGCTATCACTTCTTCATTCCCATGTTCGCTCACTGTCGCCACATAATAGCCCGCTGTCCAATATTTTGTCTGCAATACAAAATGATACACAAGCTTTGATACGTTGTGGTTTGTGTATGTTCTCACTCATCTACAACCTTCTCCTCAAACCGAAACGTATGATCAATCACCTTACACTGTTTCAGTTTCCAACGTTCCAGCCAGTAAAATTCATGATGCGCTTTTGCCCATGTTTTTACTACAACATCGTAAACCGCATACTCCTGATATTCCTGTACGTCTTTTCTTGTCAGTCCATATCGGCTCAGGTATTCATCAATGCTTTTTTCATCTGTATACTTGTCTGCATTACCCGACTCTCCCTGTATGATATATACAGGTTCATATATTAATTCCTTATTCTCATAATCGTAATCTACCTCCATTGGCATTCTTACTTGATCTATTTTGGATAAATTTACATCAATATATATCTGTCTCTTATACACATCTGACTCTGCCGACGAAGCTAGAAG
>CAMQTN010000029.1 GCA_947037115.1 uncultured Lachnospiraceae bacterium | reverse complement strand
GGGTTTGGGATTCTTCCCAACAAGCAAAATCTGTCCGTCAAGCAATAGGCGCGAATGGGCAGATTTACGGAAAAGGGTACCCTTTTCCTATGCTTGCAAAGTTTATACCGAATTCGGTATAACCAAGTAGCGCACCCCCGTAAAATCTACTCCCGTTACATCTTCGCCCCCAGCCTTGTGAGCGGTGGTATGTTGAGAGAAACGAGGCATTTGTTCACAGCTTCAATCTTGTACGAATACATCTCGCACAGGACCATGCAGTATGTATTGTGGCGCATGGTGATCTTTATCACAAGCCCTGCTTTCCGCAACAGTTCCATGCTGATGATCGGCGGAAGTGTCAGACCGACCGATAACGCCACGATGTGTTCCCTGGTTACGCCATAGTCCGGGTCGTTGCTCAGACGGATGATGGTGCGGGTCGAGATCAGCGAGGTTTCCTCCAAATGCTCCACCGTCATCTTCTGGTCCTTCATCAAGTAATGGAGCGCATCTGGAAATTCCATCGGGGCGATGGCTCTGTTCGTGGCAGTTGCCCATTCTATCATTGCTGAAAAAGCCGTATCGTTATCTTGGTGTCTGGTATCTGAACATGGATTTGCAAATACAGTCATGTCGGTGTTCTCCGTATTCTGGACAGCATCTGTCCGATGCGCTTGTCCTGTTCCTCTATCTGAAAAAACTATAACGGGCAGTTCTTCAGATTTTTTCGAGGACAGTCCGGGAACACTCCAAGAAAAATCCTGCTTTTTGCTGGAGAAAAAGCCCCGGCCGCAATATGCGTCCGGGGCTTCAAAGAAGTTCGATATTCGGATTAAATTTGTACCCGATGCTGTGAACATTCCTGATGTAGTCCGGCGTTTCGGGTGTGACCTTGAGCTTGTGCCGGAGGTTGCTGACATGATTGTTGATCGCCCGGTGGGAGTAGTAGTCAAGATTTTCATGCCACACAAGGTCTATTATCATATCATAAGTGAGTACCCGGCGGGGATTCATTATGAGTAAAGCGAAGATGTCAAACTCTTTTACTGTCAGCATGATCTCGGTCTCGCAGATATACACCAATCGGTTTTCCAAGCAGAAGTATAAATCCTCCGCTTGGATTTCTGTTAATCTGGCGGTGGAGATGCTTGGGAGAATCTGAGGAGAAATACTGTGCAGAGATGCGTCAGAATCACTACCTTGCGCTTGCGCGAGAACATACTGCATCAGTTCCTGTTGCTGGCTGACATTTAGTAGAGCCAACAATTTTTCACCAATCTGCCGGCCAGATTCTGATATATCCAGCACAGCTAATTTCCCATTAAATCACCACCTACTTTCAAATAGCATATTGTTTCAGGGCATAGGCGATCATCAACCTTCTGCCGCGTTTTTTCGCCTTGCCCTGGCGGATGCTTGACGCTCCCATACCGTCACGGCTCAAAAAACACCTCCTTCCCGTCCGATTTTAGAATCATGGTAACTTTTTCACCGTCATAATCAACAGACAGGGCCGGGTCATTTGAAATCTTCAGACTGTGGGCGCCATCCCTGCCGCATAGATAAACACGGTCGGAATCCATGCGGTTGATAAAATACAGCCCTTGGTTGGTCAGGCAAAAGTCGTAAGCAACAACATTCCGAAACGGTCTTGTCTTGTGGGTCTTGCTGTCATACGCTGTCAGCAGAGAATTTTCGTTGATGAAGTAGATTGTCCGTCTGTCAAAAGCGATATTTCCTTTAGTGGGGATGTCCAGCATTTGAGTTCGCTGAATCGCCCTGCTTACTTCCGTAATCCCATCATTCGTAATGAAAAAGATGCTGTCGTTGTTCAAGAAAAAGCCGTAGCAGTATTGCAGAAACATCCAGGTATCCCCCACGGTATAATCAATTCCCAGCAGAGATCGCCCGCTGTCCGTTATTTTCTCAAAAATAACCTGTTCCTCAAAGGTTTCTGTATCAAGCTGGACGATGGACACCTGGGTAGCTGTGCTGTTGTAGCTGCCGACCCGATCTACATACTTTTCTGTACGGGAGGCCATATAATAAATGTACGGGGCATCCATATAGACGGCTTTGACGGATTCCTCATCCGAAAAGGCCCCGAACAGCGGAGAGAGGGCCAAATCCGTCAAGGCGCCGGTTGCCCGGTTTTCCAGAGCGTATGTCGGCATCTGGTCATCATAGATCACGCTGTAAGTTTTCGACACACTTTGCGAAGATGAATTGAATATCCCGTTTGCGGATTCTGCGACAGAGCAGCCGGACAGCGAGAGCAACACCAGCAGGCAGAGCGCGGCAACCCCGCAGCCTCTGACGTTTTTTCCTCCAGACTGCCAGCAGTTTGTGTTTTGCCGCAGCACCCACCATACCGTGAGGGCGCAGCACACAGCGGACAGGCCAAGCATGGCCAGCAACTCCTGGGGAGAACGCTCTGAAAAAGTCACGATGGGTTCTCCTGTCAACGAATCCTCCACAGAGGAAGCCCCCTCCAGAAAGCCGGTTGCCAGCAGGAACGGCAAGGGCAACGGCAAGCGGTAACAGACCTGCCTGGACAGTCCGATGTACGGTATCAAGGTGGATGCCACTCCGATCACCACCGTCAAAGCATATTTCTTCACCAAAACGGAGGTAAAGAGCAGCAGGGCGGCGAGATACACCGAGCCAAAACAGCGCAGGACGGTCAGAATCAGATACGCGGCCAGCAAAGAGATATTTTTTGTACTGCCTCCAAAACAGGCGATACTCTGGACAGGGTACTCCCCGTGGGGTAGGCCGTATTTTATTCCGAAGAAAGCAAAGCGAATCAGGGCCAGTCCTCCGCAGAGAGCGAACACGGCGCAGAGGGTCATTGCGGCTTTGCTTCTGGCACTCTTGCGGCTCTGTGGAGCCGTCCGCAAAAGCGCGTCCATCTGACAGCTATACTCCGAGCAAAAAACCGTAGCCGCCAAAATCAAAATGACAAGGAATAGCGGAAAGTCCAGCGTTTGGGAGGAAAACAGCCCCGCCCAGCCGTTTGTTTTCAGAAAGTAACGATTGCCGGTATTCTCGCAGATATATAAATATTGCTGGTACGCGGCTTCAAAGCCATGCTCATGGGCCAATACAGTGTTGACCTCTGCGATCTGCCGCTCATACTGTTCCTCTGTGATCTGGCCGCTGTAATAGCTTTCCTGGGATCCTGAGCGGGTGTAACAGGCCTCCGTGATGGCCTGGGCCTCCTGCTCCAGCCAAGCGGCCTTTTCCTCTGTGTACGCCCCGTCCAACCGTTCAAGATACCACTCATATTCTTCACGGTATTCTTCCATCGCGCTGTTCTGCGGCCTGTCGGTTGCAGCCAGCCAAACCGTACTGACCAGGAGCGCAGCCAGGATATAGAGCAAGCCCCGCTGCATGACCATTAGTTTTTTCCATTCATAAGAGAAAACGCTCATTTTGCCCTCCGAACACAGCGGTGACAGTTTTCCGCTGACAAAAAATAAATCATAACAGCAACCGCAAGGCCCGCGGTCAGAGCAAACCATATTGCGGCCTGCCAAGTCAGGACGGGGAATCCGCCCAGGTTTACAAACTCCGTTTTGCCCAAGAGAACACGGTTTGTCAGCAGAGAATAAGGGTTCAGCACCTTTGTCCAGAAGAAATTGGAGTAGGCGCAGGCGGCTCCGCTGACGATCAGCGCCATACACAGGGCAAAGTCGATGACAAAGGGGAGCAGGGCATTTTTCCAGAACATCGAAACCAACAGCCAGAGCATCCCGATCACCCATGCGCCAGCACATTTGAGCGCCGCAGACAGGAGGACATACTGGAAAATGCTGAGATTGACGGATGCCTCCGCAAAGTTCGGAATTGCGAACACCGGCAGAGCCAACCCTTCCAAGGTCTGAAAGGAGACCGCAAAGCCAATCAGGTCAAGGAGAGAAAACCACAGCGAGGTCAGGAACAGAAACAGGGTGGCCGCAATGATTTTCGCCAGGGCTGTTTTTCTGCCGCCGCCCGGACTTACCAGCAGCAGCATATCCATCTGCGTTTCCCTTTCGCTCACAAAGGTTCCAATAATCCCATAGAGGCAGAGCAGGAGGGTCAGGACAATGGAAAAATCATAGTTCAGATAGTAATTGCACATTTCCCGGTAGGCAAAGGCGGGGATGGTGCGGCCAGCATAAAGGTTATAGATCGCGCCGCTCTCCCTCTGCTGGTAGACCGCTCCCTGTTCCCCATAGAGCGCGGCGCTTTGCCGCGCTCTATTTGCCACTTGTTCCGACCGGCTGCTGTACTCATAGAAATACTGCATGGGCTGCACAAAATACCTGTCCAGCAGGTTCCTGTCGCTATACAGGTTCCCGGTCATAGTGTTGGGGTCATCGGTGGCTGTGCTTGCGGTCATATCCGATGTGGCCTCCACAAGAGGCGCATACACGGCAAGCAGGCGTTCCACCTTCTCCGGGGTGATCTCTCCCTGGTATTCCTCATAGAGCTGCCAATGAAGCGTGTGCCAGCTCCGCTCTCCGCTCCCATCCGTCAAATAGGAATAGGATTTGTATTCGCCATAGATTTTGAACAGGTTGGCGAGGCTGAACACCACAAAGAGCGCCAGGATGGAGCGTTTACAGAACTGCTTGATAAATTCATACCGTATCAGACGTATCATGGCGCTCCCCCCTGCAATAGTATAAGAACACATCCTCCAGGTTGGGCTGGACAGACTGTGCGGCCTTGATCGGGCGTCCATCCTCCACGATGCGGAGCGTAAAATGTTTCCCCTCCTGTTTCATGTTACTGACACAGTACATATCGGTCAGCAGCGCGGCATCCTCGGCTCCGGCAGTCACATTCCACACCTTACCGTCAATGTTCCGCTCCAGTGCGGCGGGTGTTCCCTGCATGAGCAGCGTCCCCTGTTTCAGCAGCAGGATTTCCCGCGCGATGCACTCAACATCGGAAACGATGTGGGTTGCCAGCAGGATCGTCCGGCCCTGGGCAAACCGGGAGATCAGATTCCGAAACCGTATCCTCTCGCTGGGGTCAAGACCGGCGGTAGGCTCGTCCAGGATCAGAATTTTGGGGTCAGACAGCATGGCCTGCACAATGCCGACGCGCTGGCGCATACCGCCGGAGAGCGCACCGATTTTCTTGTCCTGAGCGTCCGTCAGATTTACCGTGGCAAGTAGCTCCGAAACCCGGCCTTGCGTTTCATGGGTGGGAATGTCTTTCAGCGCACACATATAGAGCAGAAAATCCTTGACGGTAAAATCCCGATAGAAGATAGGATACTGCGGCATATAGCCGATTTGGGACAGGAACGCTTTACCCAGCGTCCTCACGTCCTGGCCGTCCACCTGGATTGTGCCGCTGTCCCCACGCAGGATGCCCACAAAGATATTGATGAGCGTGGTTTTCCCGGCCCCGTTTTCACCCAGCAAACCGTACACACCTTCGCTCAATGTGGCGGTGAAGTTTTTCAGCGCATATTTGCTCTTGTATTGCTTTGATACGCTTTCAAATGTGATCTCCATGTTATTCTCCAAATGTAAATGTGGACACCAATGTATCCAGTTCCTGAATGCCACCGCCGAGGAGAACGAGAGCAGTTTTGGAATTATCAAACAGATAGATTTGTGGAATCCGATAAAAGTAGGTTTTATCAGGATTTTCAATTTCCTCCGTATGAATCAGACTCCCGGAACTGACCTCGTAAATCCGAATTATCAGGCTTTCTCCCAAAACAGCGGTAGCAGCATAGGTTCCTTGTTCTGAGCTATAGACACCTTCACAGCCTTCATCGCTGGATGAAAAAGCAAATTGGTTTTCTTGGCCTGTTTTAGAATCAAGCCATCTCAAAGAGGCGTTATTTTTCCAGAAATCTCCCGGTTCTGAAATTTCCTGCGGCATAAAAATTCGATTGCCGCGATTCTGTATGTCGTTCATTACATAATCGGATGGTTTGGCAATGTTAAGGTGGTCTCCATTGACCGCAACTGTACCACAGATGGAAAACGACTCATCGTTTGCTGTATCAGAGATAGAGCGCCCTCGGCCACAGTATGCAATTTGCGTATTTTCACATAGGAATGTCACACTGTTGAAAAAAGTAATTTCCATGCTGTCGGCCGCAAAACGATCTCCCTGAACAAGCAGCCTCTCGGTACTTTCGTTTTCCAAATCATACACATAAAGACCGTTCGTCCCTGCAAGGGCAAGTTTCTTCCCATCAGAAGAGATGGCAATACCGGACTCCATTGTTACAAAATCTTCTTCCAGCAAATCCATTGTTATAATCTCTTTTGTCAAAGAAAGGTTCTCATCGTAAAAATAGGCTGTGGCTCCATTCGATGAAAATCCCGTCAGCAAGTATCCGCCTTCAAATGCAGATACTTCAAAAAACTCTAAAGGAGGTTCTGTTTCAGCCAATACGACACCACTTTGCGTGTCATAAAGGTATAGCTTGTCTGAAAGAACGATTATTTTGTCATCTCCAGCATACGCACAGCTTTTTAATTTTCCAGCAAACAGGGAAGCATCAAACTTTCCCTGCACATAATCATGGGGATAAGAACCAGCATCCGATTCTTCCTGCACCTGCGGGGACTGCGTAGTAGATATAGAGTTCTGCTGCGAATCTGTGCCGGAAGTAGTACCGTATGGCGTATCGGTATCTGTCTCTCTACCACAGGCGGAAAGAGCAACTGCAAGAAGCAGGGTAAAAATGATAGTCCAATATTTCTTCATTGTTCGTTCTCCTTGTATAGTAAAATTGAGCTGCTTTTTAACACCGGCAGAACATCATTACCGCTGTTTTTAGATACAGCCATCACGTAGAATGTTTGGAAAGAATCCATTTTCGAGGTGTCAAATGCTATTTCAAACACCCATCGGCTGCCTTTCGATAAGGCAACATGATAAGAAAGCTCATTGTCTAAGCAGACCGGTTGATGATCAATGAAAAAGGAAAGATCATATTCGGCGCCGGGGATTCCACATATTGTATAGCGAAAAGCAACTTCATCAGAATCAGAAAGGCAAAAATTGTCGTACACAATGCTGCCGTTGAAATCTGCCGTATAGTAAACACCCTGATTCAGATCATCCATAGTCACGCCATCCCAGCCATTCTGTCTGAGCGTTTTTTCTATGTATGCGGATGTGATTTTTTCTTCCTGTATAGCCACATTGGAAAAAACATCCGCACCTTTTGCCTGAAACGGAATATCAGGAGAAGCACTTTCGGTAAATTGCAATTGAGCCCGATATTCTAAGCACTTATGATACCCGCCATAGCCAGAGGTGGAGTCCATATCCGGCTGGAAGTCCGGGTTTGTGATGCTTACCACTGTCAAGGTCAGCGTATCACCGACACTGCCGGTCACAGGTTCAAAGAGAAAGGAAAAATTCTGATCCTCCCCTGCGGCAAAGCTGTGGCAATACTCATACTCCGCTGCGGCATCGTTCACTTTGTAGGGCTGCGGTTTGCCATCCAGAAACAGGAGAAATCCAACGGCATCCAACTTGCCGGTAACAGAATACTGATACGCAAGCTGAAACTCGCCACCGTCATACGCAAATGGCAGACGTTCTCCGCTTTCGGAGAAGTCAGGTGAAGCGGCCCCGTGTGTTAGCGTTGCCAGAAATCCGGCCTCGTCCTCTACTGCCTCAAACGGGTTTGCAGCGGCAGACTGTGACGGCGGGGGTGTACTGTCCGGAATGGAGTAGTTCCCGCAGGCGGCGAGGGATAAAAGAGCGCCGCATATCAGGGGAACAACAATCAATCGTTTTCGCATAAATAGCCTCCTTTGTTTTGATGGACTAAGCATAGCAGGCAAAAGTCAAAATTCGGTCAAGAAATTCAAAATGCCGCCCCAAAAATTTGGGCGGCATTTTGGAGGGACGAATTATTGCTTGATGGTGATAGTGGCTTTTACGCAGGCTCCGTGAGGCGATTGATTTGACAGTTCTATGGTTCCCCCATGCTTCTGGCACAGCACCCGGCTCACCGCAAGCCCCAGACCCAGGTGCTTGCCGGAGGTATCTTCGGTGTAGAACAGGGCGGTTTTCTTTCGCAGTAGCTTTTCTGAAAAGCCCGGTCCATCATCTGTCACGGTGGCCGACAGCGTTCCATGCTCCATGTAAAAAACAAGCTCAATTTGATGCTCCGCAAAACGGAGGGCATTGGAGATCAGGTTTTCCAGAACACGGTACAACAGCTCCCCATCAAAGACAGCCCTGCCCTTCGGCACATAAAAGTCACAGGAAAAACGCACCTCGGTATTCTGAAACAGGATAGATAGAGAATCCGCCATGTGCTGTAAAAAATCAGGAAGTTCCACTTCCCTGCGATGGACTTCTGTTTCTTCGATAGCGCCCAGGTCACGCATGGTATCGGTATAGCGGCCCATGCGCTCTGCGGTAATGCCAAGATGAGAAAGCGCCTTTTCTAATTTCTCATCTGTCAAGGTTCCGCCCTGGCTATTCTCCTGCAAATATTCCACATAGCCGGTCATAATGGCGATGGGGTTACGCAGATCGTGGGCCACGGATGCCTGCAATGCACGGCGTTCCTCCAACATACTCCACATCTGACGGTTGTTTTCATATAGGGTCTGCCGCATTTTCTCAAAGGCGGTACAGAGCTGGCTCAATTCATCCTGCCCATCAAAGGTAATCTGAAAGTTCAAATCCCGGTCCCCAATGTGGGTGGTGGCGTCCATCAGGACAGTGATTGGCGGCTCCAGCACCTTATGATAAAACCACCACGCGCACAAAGTAATTCCAAGCACAGCAAACAGGAATGGCAGTAACACCATACAAATCTGCGAAGCGCGGTAGGCCGTTCTCGCTTTAGAGGAAAGCATGGAGTAGCTGGATTCAATGCGTTCAATGATATAATTCGTCTGTTCCTGCATCTCATTGTGTTCTTGACCGTCTGCGAACAGTCGGCTAAACGGCGATGGCTGGTCAAGGTAATATCTTTGCTTTGCCTCTGTAACTGTACCGTCTGGCGCTGTTGTCTGCTGTATCAGCCAGACCTCGTTAGAATCGGGAAGAATGTACTTTTGGAGCCGGTAACAAATAAAAATTGTGAGGGCGCTGAGCAGGAACACAATCAACATTGTAATTCCCACAGCTTTCATGAAAGAGCGTTTCAGTGATTTTCTTTTTACTTTTTCCATCGGTAGCCCATCCCCCAAACTGTCTCGATGTACTCACTCCCACTGGCCTGCATGAGCTTTGCACGGATTTTGCGGATATGTTCTTTGATCACACTGCTGTCGCCCTCTGCGTCATAGCCCCATACCGCCTCATAGATACGCTCTTTGTCAAAAACCTGATTCGGGTTAGAGGACAGAAATTCGATGATGTCAAATTCCCTCTTTGAAAAAGAAAGCTCCTGTTCGTTCCAAAACACTTTTCTGTCTGAGAGATTGATAATCAGCCCCTGGGAGGTCACGACTTCCGGCGGGCGGTTATTCCGCTCGTCCCGGCGCAGATGAGCCTCAATGCGGGCAATCAATTCCTGCAAGCCGAAGGGCTTGGTGATATAGTCGTCCCCTCCGGCCCGCAGGCCGTTGACCTTATCCTGCTCTGTGATCCGCGCCGTCAGGAACAGGATGGGGCAGACGATATGATTCCGAATGGCCTTGCATAGCTCCAGCCCGTCCATCCCCGGCATATTGATGTCCAGAAGGATGAGATTTGGCTTTGTATTCAGCTTTTCCAGGGCTTCATCGCTGCTATTGGCTACGGAAACCGTATAGCCGTGATCCTGCAAATGGGAGGAAAGCAATTCGGTCAGGATTGGTTCGTCATCAACGATTAAAATTCTATATGTCATGCGGACACCTCCAGTCTTTTTCATTATATAGAGAGAATGTCAAAATTCCGTCAAGTTTTATAGAGCTTCCTATTTCAAAACAAAATGACTGTCATACACGCAACATCAAACACGAAGCATTTTAGCAAGACCTATTATACTTCCTTTGCTCGCATGACACAAGGATGCAGATACCTTTCTTTTATCTTGGACATTTCTTGGATTATCGCCAGTATAAGAGCAGGACATATCCTGAATATCATCGGGTACAATACAAAATGAAGCGGCCAGTCGCTTGGCCGCTTCATTTTGTGTTATTTTTGTTGAACCGATAACCAATGCCCCATACGGTCTTCTATTGGTAAGCATAACCTCCGCACCATGTATGACCACATTTTCTCTGTCAAGTTCGGCTTCACTTCTCCGATACTAAGGTGTTTTTCCACTTGAATCACATTCCTTTTCAATCCTCGCTGCAAGCAATGGAGTAACCTTATCTCCAATAATCCCGGCTCCCAGTACAACAATATAATCTGCGTTTCTCTTCTTTTTCAGATGAAAAAGATTGAGTACAGCGGAAAGTGAATACATAGCCAGCAATGATAATACATATACTGCCAAAAAACTGATAATTATATAAAGCGTTGTCCCTAATGCATTCTTCCCTAAATTTCCAATGGCTGGCCAGACAGCCAGATAAATACACAGCAGAATGGAAAACAACACCGACAACAGATTTGCCGGTTTTATCCCCTCATGCCTGATAACCCTTATTCCTTCCACCAAAAACACAAGAATTAAAACCGCCGGAAACGTAATAATACAGCCAATTGCCATAATATACATTATGATTAATATTCCAATCACTAAATCATGTGCTGCCAGCCATTCTGCATATTCAGATAATGTAAAAAACAGAAAAACCGCCAGACACACCATCATGAATAAAAATGAGGCTCCACTCCATAATGTTCTGGGGTCATGCAGCATAATTCCTGCAAATATGCAAAATGAAATGAAAAACAAATCTGCAACAACTTAACAGATATTTATTTTTAAGCCATATCATCTCTAAGTGCATCAATGATATTTTCTTTCCTAACCTTACTGGTAGCATACAACATCGTAATAAAAACAATACAAAATACACCAAGTACGCTTATCACCATGCTTTGCCACGGAAAATGATATGCAAATCCTTCAAGCTGTTCATTAGCGATCATTCCTTTGTAGATCAGCCACGAAAGAATGCCTGCAATCGGCACTCCAAACAGGAGTGTACGCAGCCCATAAAAGAAACACTCGAAATTCATCATCCGGTTAAAACCACGTTCCGACATCCCAACTGAGCGCAGCATGGCAAGTTCCCGCCGCCTGATCCGGATATTCGTTGAAATTGTATTAAATACATTTGCAACCGCAATCAGAGAAATCATGATGCCAAATGCGTAAGTAAATACATCCACAACGAAAGTGATACTGCGGAACAGGTCAACTGCGGAAGACAGATTGATCAGCGTATAATCACAGGTAATCCCCGAATCTGTAATCCCAGACTGAATCTGTGCCATTGTCTGTGCGGGTGTATCCGCCAAAAAAGTCAGCCCCGACTTGGAAGTTCCCTCTAATCCGTCAAAATCGGCATTCATTGACCACGGAACCACCATAAAAAATAAATATTGCGGCGTAGAATCAAATGGAAGCATATCTAAAGGATAGTTATCCACAACAGTTGTACAGACCGTTTTCGTTTGTTCCCCTACAGAAGAATAAAGGGTAAACTCCATCTCCTGACCCACGAAAAAAGCTTCATGTTCTGAAGTATCCATAATAACAGCAAGGACTTTTGCATCCTGTCCGATATATTCTTCTTTGGAAAACCCAAGGCTTTCTATAAATTCATAATAAACAGCATCCTCAATAAACTGGGCATATACCGGCATTTCATCAGTCGTGTGAAACTGACCGCCTGCAAAATCATCAGGAAGACCTTCCACTGTGCCTGAATAAAGCAGATCGGCCTGCCATGTGCTTTTACTGACTCCATCCACATTTTTCAATCTGCCATGCAGCATAATCAGTTCATCCTGCGGCATTTCCTGTGCATAGAACGAAATATCACCATCTGCCTCCACCGTCAGTTCCTTTGCAATTCCTTTCAGGGTACTGCCAAAAGCGCTGCCTGTTACAAACAACACAACACTCAAAGTCAGAGACAATATGACACTGCGGTAACGGCGCTTATTCCTTCGGAAGTTTTTAAGAGCCAGCATCCCCTCCAGACCATAAACACGTTTAGATAATTTAGAAATTTTAACATTCTTTGCCTCGGTTTTGAGTTCACCGGTCTGGCGGATACACTCCATCACAGGGATAGCAGCAGCCTTTCTCGCCGGAATATACGCTGAAATCAAAATCGTAACCAGACTGACTGCTATGGAGGCAGCAAGCGCCGGTGCAGACACAGACAAGTCAAGTGGCACATTGCTGGTAGAAATGGTAGCAAAATTTTTTTCGACAACCGGCAGTGCCAGCGCAACGCCTCCAATACCACATACCACGCCAAACGGGATGCCAAGCACACCAATACAAATCCCTTCAAACAAAACAGAGCTTCTTAACTGTCTGGCAGTTGCTCCTACAGACATAAGGATGCCAAACTGATGAATACGCTCATTCAGGGAAATATTGAACGAGTTGTAAATCAGGAAAACTGATCCAATCATAATAATTGCAATTAATACCCCTCCGACTGCAAACATAATGGCATTAAACAGGGTATTCTCCGACACACCATAAAAACGCAGTACATCTTCATTCAAGACGAAAGGCAGCGAACCTGCAAAACGATTCATATATGCATTTACTTTTTTCGGGCTGTCAAGAGTAATGAACAGACTGTAACGCCCTGTTGTATTGGCTGCGTCTGATCTTGTAATCACTGTATATCCTGGCGAATCATGTTCTTCAAATCCAGCTCTTTCATAAGTTCCTACGACCGTATATGTTTTCTCCCCTGCAATGTTCAACATTTCGCCGGTGGTATATGGATTATGCTGCGTCCGTATGTTTCCATCCGCTTCACGGCTGCCAACCGGCAGGCTTAAAGACTCTCCTACCGGAATCCGTACACCTGCTTTAACGGAAACATGATTGGGAATTATGATTTCCGTATCATTTTGGGGAAGTCTGCCGGAAATAAGTGTAACCGGTAATTGATCGAACGCCTCATCTGTGAAGCCTGCAAGAAACAGATAAGGTTTTTCGGTGCTTTTTGAACCGTCTAACAGGGCATAACCAATATTTTCAAAAGCCACTGCGTCCGTAACCTGAGAATCGCTTATCCGTTCCCGCACAAAGTCTGAATCCACATCCACAAAATTAATGTACCAACTGCCACATTTGGCAGCAGAGCCATTGATCAGATACTGCAAAAGCGATGTTCCAAAAGTGGCAACTGTGGTAAATAATGTAGCAGACAATGCCACACCGGTCAATGTCACAAATGTACGGGTGCGGTTTTTTTTCAGCCCCTGCAGGGCAACCTTATGAAAAATATTCATGACTGTGCCACCTGCCTTTCATCCCTTACCACTTTTCCATCTGCAATACTAATAATACGGTCTGCCTGTAGAGCAATATTTTCATCATGCGTAACAATAATCAGTGACTGATGATATTTACGATGGCTTTCTTTCAGGAGACGAATAATTTCCTGTCCATTACGGCTATCCAGACTACCCGTAGGTTCGTCTGCCAGCATCACTGCCGGTGCATTCATCAGGGCACGTCCAATCGCAACACGCTGCTGCTGTCCGCCCGAAAGCTGATTGGGTAGATGTGTCTTTCTCTCCTGTAGCCCTAACAGCTCCAGCAGATCATTCAGTCGCTCTTTGTTGACTTTCCTTTTATCCATGAGAATAGGCAGCGTAATATTTTCTACCACATTAAGCGTGGGAATAAGATTGTGAAACTGATAGATCAAACCCACCTGACGTCTGCGGAATATGGCAAGTTTTTCGCTATTTTGGGCATATACGTCCTGCCCGTCTAAGTAAATCTTTCCACTTGTCGGAACATCCACTCCTGCTATCGCATGAAGCAATGTAGATTTTCCAGAACCGGAAGTGCCGATGATAGCTGTAAAATCTCCCTTCTCAATAGTCAGGGAAACATGGTCTAGCGCAGTGACTATATTTTCAGCCTTACCGTAGACCTTACACAAATTTTCAATCTTCAAAAATTCCATTTTATGAGTCTCCTTTAACTTGCTATACCCATATCATAGGATTTTGAACTTACTTTACTGTGACTTTTTAGTGACTGATCTGTCACATTCAGGTGAGAGATTAGTCACTTTAAAAAACGGACATAAAATATAGCTCCACCCTGCGGATGATTTTTAGCAGTAACAGTCCCACCCTGCCGCATGATAATAGTCCTGCAAAGGGCAAGTCCGACTCCATACCCCGTGGCATCTGCATCTTTCCCACGATAGAAACGCTCAAATAAATGCGGTATATCTTCCTTTTCAAATCCAGCTCCGTCATCATGAAATGTAATTTGTGTAAACAAGGGATTGTCCTCACAGGCAATTTTAATCTTTCCGTTATTCCCAACACTCTCTATGCTGTTTTTAATTACATTTTGGAATGCTTCTGAAAGCCAATTGAAATCGCCTGAAATTTTTATTCCCTCCGGTATGTCAGTCTGTATCTGAATATTATGCAATTCCATTGAAATCAAAAAAGGCCGGAGTGAAACCGATACTAGATTGCTTATATCTACCTGCTCCTTTTTGAAAATTACGATACCTGCATCCAGACGGGATAACTTTAACAGGGATGCAAGTAAAAAATCCATCTGCCCAAACAATTCCCCGGCTTCCCGAAGCAGTGTTTTCTGTTCCTTTTTATCCGTATTCTTTTCCAACAGTGACAGAATGATATTCACTGATGTAAGCGGAGTACGGAGTTGATGGGAAATATCTGCCAGGGAATCTGCAAGATGCTTTTTTTCACTTTTTAATGCTTCATTCTGCTCCCGGATACGCAAAGTCATCTTAACGATTTCGCTCTGTAAAATAGAGAGTTCACCTTCGTCCGCTTCACTGAAATACAGATGTTCAGCATTGTGAAGCACCATATCAATCTGCTCTGAAAGCTGTGCAATCCTGTTATAGCGTATCCTTGTAAATATATAAAATACAATTCCCAATACAGCCGCCGAAACAAGCTCCAATATCCCCGCCGCTGGGCAGAGTGTAAATCCCACTATTGTAAAAATTAATGTTATGGTAAGAAATAATATGGCAACCTCTCTGACCTCCTTATTCCGAAACATCACTGCCTCCCAACCGGTATCCCGTTCCGTGAACGGTCAGTATAATCTGAGGTTCCGCTGGATTATTCTCAATCTTTTCCCGCAGCCGCTTAATATAGACTGTCAATGTATTATTATTGACAAATTCCCCTGCGGCATCCCACAGTTCATCTAACAACCGCTCCCGTGTGATGATATTTCGGGGATTATTAACAAATATTAGCAGTAAACGATATTCTAACGCAGAAAGGAATACCTCTTTCCCATTCTTTTTCACAATACCACTGGCAACATCAACAGAAAGTCCGTTTATATCAAAAACAGCAGGCGAACAGTCTGTTTTTCTCAAAGCAGCCCCAATCCTTGCAATTAACTCCCGTGGACGGAAAGGTTTTGTTATATAATCATCTGCCCCCATGTTCAGCCCTGTCACGACACTTGCCTCATCACCGGATGCTGTCAGAAAAATAACCGGGATATTCTGTGTCTGTTTGATTTCTGTGCAGACAGCAAAACCATTCCCATCAGGTAAAGAAATATCTACTAATGCCATGTCAAATCTTCCTTCTGCAAGCATACAGATTGCTTCTCCCTGTGTGGAAGCACGGCTGACTGCAAATCCCTCTGACTGAAGCAATAACATCAGATTTTTAGAAATTGCTTTATCATCTTCTACCAAAAATATTTTTTTCATCTTAACATCCCCCTTAAACCATTCCATTTCTATCCCTCTATCATCTTTTATCCAATGTTAGACGTTTAAACGTCTAATATCAAGTAGAAACCCGATTTTTTTAAAAATTTTATAATTTGCGGTTAGTTAGTCAAAATAGAAAATATAAATAACCTTGATACAGCGTTGTCAGGATTATTATAATATAATCAGGCTATGGAGGTGATGAGTTGCAGGAAAGCAGACTGTTTAGAATTTTGTATTACCTATTGGATAAGGGACGGGCTACGGCTCCCGAATTGGCAGAGAAATTTGAAGTGTCTGTCCGCACTATTTATCGTGATGTAGACGCTATAAGCAGCGCAGGTATTCCTATCTATGTTACAACTGGAAGAAATGGCGGCATACAGTTTCTTGATGAAAATAGAATAAAGATTTTGAAAGCCTGACAACCACTGTCAGGTTTTTGTGTGTATAATTGTAGAAAAAACTTTTTGAGGTAGGGTATGAAAGCAAAAACATTAAACCGAAATTTTTTGTTTCTGATAATAGGACAGGCTTCATCTATGTTTGGGACTGTCTTACTAAAATTTACCGTTTCTTTGTTAATACTTGATCTAACCAGTTCCGCAGCTTTGTTTGGAACAATTACAGCAATCAGTTATCTGCCGCCTGTTTTTTTATCTCCTATCGGCGGTATTATAGCTGATCGCAATAATAAAAGAAATCTTATGATTGCCTTAGATAGCCTGTATGGTATTATAGCTGTCCTATTAGTGTTTTCATTATCATTTTCCCATGTGCTTATTTTGATAACTATTATCATGGTAGGATTGGCAGTTGTATCTTCTTTTGAAACTCCTGTCGTGCAATCGAGTATACCGCTCATTCAAGAAAAAGACAGCCTTATACAATCCAATGCCATTGTTAGTCAAATAAATATGCTTGCCAATCTAATTGTACCATTATTAGCGGGATTGCTTTATAGTGCAGTTGGAAAAGCATATTTGCAGGATGTGCGAATTATCTTTTTGGGGTGTGCCATTTGTTTTTTCTCTGCCGCTATCCTTGAAGCATTCATAAAAATACCGAAGATTACATTGCCCCCGGTTAGCAACCCATTACACACAATAAAAAGGGATTTGGGCGAAAGTTTATATTTCCTGACATCAAAACAGATATATGTATTCAAAGCAATTCTCCTAAATGCTGCATTTGTTTTACTGATACAGCCCTTAATTACAACAGGCGCACCATTCATAATACGGGTTGTACTTAATTTAAGTTCTGTATTAAATGGTCTGTCACAGGCTTTTATGGGAGCTGCTGGACTTATAGGAGGGATAATTGCCGGAGCGATTGCTAATAAATTCAAAACAGACAAAATCTATCGGCTGTTTTGGATTATGGGAATATCAATAGCTGCTTTTGGCAGTAGTCTTTTGTTCAATCTTTCTGCAAACTTGACTTATATCATTCTTGTAATTATTGGCATTATTATTTTTATGAGTGCAAGCATAGCGGGGATTTATATTATGTCTGCCATTCAACAAAATGTACCCGATGATATGTTAGGACGTATCATGTCCTTTTATTCAGCAATAGTAAGCGTTGCCCTGCCCGTAGGTATTTTGGTCTATGGCTGTCTATATGAAAAATTTATAAATCATCTTCCTGTTATAATGTTTTTAACCTCAATCGCAATATTAGCTGTAGGCTATATTGGCAAAAAAACCTATCGCCATTTGTAGAACATCAAATTTATAATATCATTACGAAATGTTTCAAAGCAGTACAGGGGCAAATATGTCCTGAAGGATTTTACCACGGAACTCCATATGAGCGGCAGTTAATTTATTTGAGCATGATTTAACACACCCTCAGTTGTGGGAGGCCTCTCGGTCTGTTATGCTTGTATCAGCAAAGGCCGATGCAAAAAAGGAGACAGGGAAATTTCCCTGTCAGAAGGAGGGCTTTCATGTCGATCGGAAAAGTAATCAGAAAATACAGAAAAGAAAAAAATATGACGCAGGAGGAGATGGCGGTGCGGCTTGGTGTGACGGCGCCGGCAGTCAACAAGTGGGAGAATGAAAATTCCCTGCCGGATATCATGCTTCTTGCGCCGATTGCAAGGCTCTTGGGGATTTCTCTGGATACGCTCCTGGCGTTTCGGGAAGAGCTGACGCAGGAGGAGATAAACGGGATCATATATGAGTTGGATGAGAAAATGAAAACTGTGCCATATGAGGAGTGTTTTCGGTGGACGAAGGAGAAGCTTGCGCAGTATCCAAACTGTGAACAGTTGATGTTGTCGGCAGCGGTGGTTCTTGAAGCGCAGCTTGTGCTGCAGGAGCTTTCTGACAAAGGGGACTACGAGGATTATATTGTATCCATATATGAGCGGATATTGCGAAGCGGTGATGAGGGAATGCGCCTCCGGGCGGCGGATTCGCTGTTTGCATTTTATATGCGGAAAGAGCGGTATGACAAAGCGGAACCGTATCTGGAATATTTTTCTGTACAGAATCCGGACAGAAAGATCAAACAGGCACGGATCTATGTGGAGACAGATCATCCCAAAGAGGCGTATAAGGAATATGAGGAACTTTTATTTTCGTTGTACGGCAGGATCAGCATGGCGCTTCATGGTATGTATACGCTTTCGGTCCGGGACGGGGATATGGAGCGGGCGCACAAACTTGTGGAGAAGCAGCGGGAGATGGCGGCGTGGTTTGAGATGGGGCGCTATCAGGTGACCTCAAGCGGATTGGAGCTCGCCGCACTGGAAAAAGATGCGGATGCAGTAATTGCGGCGATGCAGGAGATGCTGGATGAGATTTCACAGATCGGCGGTTTCCGGGACTCTTTTCTCTACGGGCATATGGAATTTAAGGAAGTACGGGAAGAATTTGTGGAAGAACTGAGGGAAAATCTGTTGAAGTGCTTTCGCGATGAGGAGACCTATGGATTTTTGAAGGGTGACAGGAGGTGGGAGGAACTCTGCCGGCGGACGTAATCGCCGCCGGCTTTGAAAGGTAAAATATTTCGCATGAAAATAGACGGAAGCAGGGCCTGTTTCCGTCTATGTCTTGTTTTGCGGGTCAAAACACAGTTCAACGGAAAAGGTGTATTTATCCCCGCGGATGACAGACTGGGTATATTCAATCAGCTGGTCGTCCTCGTAGCTCAACCGCTCCAACAGCATACACGGCGTGGAAGAGGAAATCTGGAGATGTTCTCTCTCAAATGCCGAGGGAATGATGGGGCGGAACTGCTCTGTTGCCCTGGTGACATGAAAATCATATTTCTGCTCCAAATATTGATAGAGAGAAAACTTTTCCAGGATCTCAGAATTGATTTTGTAGAACCGATTCCGCGGAAGGTACGTGATTTCGATCATAAGGGGGTAATCCTTGGCGGATTGGTATGATATTAGGGTTTGAGATGGATGATTTGATAAAGATGGACGGACATAATACGGCGCAGGAAATTGTTCGGCAGCCGTCACTCTGGAAGCAGATCTATGAGTTGATTGAAAAGGACAGGCAGCGTATCGCAGATTTTCTGAAGAAAAATATAGACAGTGATACCAGAATCCTTTTTACCGGCGCCGGAAGTTCCGATTATGTAGGCGATATTGTCAAAAGCCATGTGAAGAGCTGCCAGAATGTCAGGGCAGAGTCGGTGGCAACAACGGATATTGTGGCAAACCCGCAGGAAGTGATTGAGAGAGGGGTGAAAACAGTATTGGTATCCTTTGCCCGTTCCGGCGATAGTCCGGAAAGTATAGGCGCATACCGGATCATGCAGGAAAACACGGAGACCATAGCCCACGTAATCATTACCTGTAACAAAGACGGCGATCTTGTCAGTGTGGCAAAGGGGAATGGAAATTGTTTCATGCTCATACTGCCGGAGAAGACAAATGATAAAGGATTTGCCATGACCAGTTCTTTCAGCTGTATGCTGCTGGCCGCCCTCTTGTTTTTTGACATTGACAGACTGGATGAAAACAGGAAATATGTGGATACAGTTTCCCGGCTGGGTGAGTTTATAGTCCAGGAGGATTGGAGAAAAATGAAGAATTTGAGCAGGACCAACCCTGAAAGAGTGGTATATTTGGGAGCGGGCTGTTTAGGCGGACTTGCGCGGGAGATGGCATTAAAGAACATGGAACTTACCAACGGAAGGATTGCAACCATGCAGGAGACGATTCTGGGATTTCGACATGGACCAAAGACGTTTATGGACAAGGATACGGATGTGATTATCCTGATGTCCCGAAGCGAATATACCAATCGGTATATCAGGGATTTGCTGCAGGAAATTTATCAGGATACAAGAAAACGCAAGCTTACGGTCATTTCCTGTGAAAAGGACGATGAAGTGGAGAAAATCTCTGATGAGTGCATCTATGTGGAAGCAGAACGGGTTCCCGATGTGTATTCGGCCTTATTATATGTGCTGTATGGGCAGATGTTTGCGTTTTTTAATTCTGCAAGACTTGGTATCAGGCCGGATGATCCAAGCCCTGACGGCTCCGTAAACAGAGTGGTGAAAGGTGTGGTTCTGCACAGTTATTGTGAGAGGCCGCAGGAAGAATGCGAGGTGGTGGTGTGATGCGCAGGCATCCGATCAGGAAGATGATTGAAAAGAGGAAAAAGGGCATATTCTGTGCCCTTCCCTCCTACTGTAGTGCCAATGAACTCGTCATAGAAGCGATTATGGAAGAGGCGGGAAGGCACGATGACCTTGTGCTGATTGAGGCTACAGCCAATCAGGTCAATCAGTACGGAGGCTATACCGGCATGCAGGCATCGGATTTTGTGACTTATATCAACAACATTGCAAAACGGGCTAATTTTGATAAGGATAGAATCCTGTTAGGCGGCGATCATCTGGGCCCGCTGGTATGGAGCGGGGAGTCAGAGGAGACGGCGATGGAAAAGGCCGAGGAACTGGTCCGTTCCTTTGTAAAAGCCGGTTTTAGCAAAATACATCTGGACACAAGCATGAGACTTGGAAGCGATGACATAGACTGCTGGCCTGACACGGACAAAATTGCTGAGCGGGGTGTCAGACTGTATCAGGCATGTGAGGAAGCTTATCAGGAGGTGCTGAAGACGAACCCTCAGGCGGTGGAGCCCATTTATGTGATTGGAAGCGAGGTGCCCATACCGGGTGGCGGTCAGGATCAGGAAGAGGAGATTAGAGTGACCTCTCCGGCAGATTTTGAAGAAACCATACGGGCGTATACGAAGGCTTTTGCAGGACATGGCGTCACGGATGCATGGGAGCATATTGCGGCGGTTGTGGTGCAGCCGGGAGTGGAATTTTCTGATGCGGGACTCTGCAGATACGACAGGGTAAAGGCATACGAACTGTGTCAGGCGGTTAAAAAGTATCCGGATCTGGTCATGGAGGGGCATTCCACAGATTATCAGGGGGCAAAACTGCTTCGGGAAATGGCACAGGACGGCGTGGGGATTCTCAAGGTGGGACCGGCTCTTACCTTTTCCCTGAGAGAAGCCCTGTTCTCCTTACATAAGATTGAGAAGGAAGTGATTTCTCCCGGAAAGAAGGATTCCGATTTCATCAATGTTTTGGAGAAAGTCATGCTGGAAAAATCGGATAATTGGAAAAAGCACTATCATGGAAATGAACAGGAATTATTTTTGGCAAGAAAGTACAGTTTCTCAGACAGATGCAGGTATTATCTGGGGGAACCGCCTGTGAAGGAGGCAATCGGCCTTCTGTTTGAAAATCTTGATCAGACAGGCATTCCGCTGAACATGCTGTGCCAGTATCTGCCCGTCCAATATAAGAGAGTGCGGGACGGTATTCTCAAAAATGAGGCAAGGGCGCTGGCAAAAGATGCCGTGGTTAACATAATGTATGACTATGAGTACGCCACAAAAGAGAACTGGCAGATGGAATACCGGTAAACAACAGGTGGGATTTTGATTTACATTTAAAATCTCATCTGACAATGGTTTAAGATGTGAGCGCTGAAAACCTTGCTTTTTTCTCCAAAATGCCTATACTGGAAACGGAATCAAATATTGTCAGGCAAATCGGAGGAAAACATGGAAGAGCGAATGAGGCAGGCGGAGTATCGGAGCATTATTGAAGAGTCTCTGAAAACGTTCGCAAATATCATTGATGCGAAGGATAAGTATACAAACGGGCACTCTATGCGTGTGGCGGTCTATTCCAGAGAACTTGCCAAAAAACTGGATTTGTCCGAGGAGGAGCAGGAAAGGATTTATTACATTGCGCTGATGCACGATATCGGTAAGGTCGGGGTCGCGGACGGCATTTTGAACAAACCCGGGAAACTGACGCCCGAGGAACAGGAAGTGATCAGAAACCATCCCAGGATCGGAGGGGAGATTTTAAAAGATTTCAAATCTCTGCCGGGAATCAGCGACGGTGCGCGCTACCACCATGAGAGGTACGACGGGACGGGCTACAACGAGGGACTGAAAGGGGAAGAGATACCCTTTTACGCCAGGATTATCTGCGTGGCGGATTCCTATGATGCCATGGCGGCGGACAGGTGCTACAGCAGGGGAATGGATGCAGAGGCCATTAAAAAGGAGATCATAAACAATATGGGGACACAGTTTGACCCGAAGATCGCAGAGCTTATGCTGGAACTGATGGAAGAGGGAAAGGTGCCGGTGTGATCCGGCAGGCGGGGGACGGATGAACAGAACTTCCGCCTGCTGCGACTAATATTTTATCCTTATCTTGATAAAAAACAGGAAAAAGGTTAAAATATTAGCATGATTAGTTTATTTTTATCATGACCATCCTGTGGGGACGATGGCGCTGTATCAGAATCGGCTGGCGGCATTCGAATATGATATTGAAAAGATTGGATTAAATACTGTGAGGGCAAAGAAAACTGCGGCAGATGTAAAAGAGTGTGTTTTTTCAATGCTTGACGAGTATGTCGGAAAAAACTGACATACTCGTCATTGTTGTTTTACCAAATCTATTGAAGTGATATTTCATCCATGTTATCTCCCACCAGAAGGGCGCTGACCTTATCCACGTCGACCACAGTGGTGAGTTTTGCCGTTTTTGAATAGATGTCGTTTTCCCAGCCTTCGCGGGTATTCTGGAATCCTTCCTCCTCCACGACGGTACCGTCCTGGTACTTGACGCCGTTGATGAAGAGGGAGGTAATGGTGTCGAGCTGATCCAGATTCACCCCTTCCTGTTTTTCCAGTTGTCTGACGCCATCCATATCACAGGTAAGTTTCACGCTGATCGGCGTGAGCTCCACTGTCCTCACCATAACTGCGCAGCCGGCAATCTGGCATTCCCTGTTGACCTCATAGACGACGGGCTGCGTGGCGTGGAGATTGAGCAGGAATTCCCAGTTTCCTTCCAGCATGGAATCGCCTTCCACTGCTTTTGCCCCCGGTGCGTTCAGCGAGGTAAACTGTATTTTCATATTCAGGTCCTCCTGACCGGATTCCGCTTTTGTGCCGTAGATTTCGAAATATCTGCTGTTGGAGACAGCCTGATCGGATTCGTCCACAAATCCCATGCCAAGATAACTAAAGGGACTTTCGCTTCCCTGATAATCGAGCTGGACTCCCATGCTGTGTTCGGCTGTGATCTGCATGGATTCGTCCTCCGCCGTAATCTCGAACAGCGCATAAAAACAGTTGTTGTCCTGAATGGTCTGGACAGCCTGTATGGTGAGCCCCGCATCCGTTACAGTCTGGGCTCCTTCCTGCGCGATCTGCTCGGTTACAAGCTCCTTCTGCTGTTCCTCGTCCGCCACGAAGACTTCCGTGGCTCTGTTATTCCATCTGAAAATTTCTGCTGCACTCACTGTTGTTCCAAGTACGGCAACCGCCGCTGCAATCAGAATTATAATTTTACCTTTTTTCATCCGTTTCACCCTTTTACCCTTTCTTTCGTCCAGTCCGGCAAGCGTACTGAGCACAGCCTGGTGTACATGCTCCGGCACATCGGGGAACTCCCTGTTCCAGTTTTTATTCATCATATCCATATTCTCCCGCTAGTTTTTCTTTTAAAAGTTTCCGGCTCCGATACAGTCTTGTCTTTACCGTACCCTGTGACAGATTTAAAATCCGGCAGATCTCCCTGATGGAAAATCCTTCCACATAGAACAGCACGAGAGGGATTCTGTAGGCGCTGTCAAGCTGTGTGACAGCTTCAAACACCTCCGAATAGTCCTCCTGCGGCTCTGTTTCCTGCGTCTCGAAGTAATCTTCGTAGGGAATCGACTCCTTTCCGGAACGAATGATATGATTACATTCATTGATCAGTATTCTGGTAAGCCATGTCTTGAAATACCTCTCGTTTCGCAAAGTATGTAACTTCTCGTAAGCATGTAAGATTGCGTTTTGCATCGCATCGGCGCTGTCCTCATCGTTTTTTAATATGGATCTGGCGATGTGATACAGGCTTTGTTCCGCTTCAAGTACCTGTGTCGTAAACTGTTTCTTGTTCATTGCGCTAAGTTCCTTATCGTTTAATTACGGGGAGTTCCCCGCTTTCATGAAACGGCCGTTTCATTTTACACTAATTAGATGCGGAGAAAAACAAAAAGGTCACAGGTTTTTCAAAATTTCTGTTTTTTTTAAAGGATTGCTATTTTCATGGACATGAAATAAGATATTTTTACAGGGAAGCATTGCTGTAGGCAGCGCTTCCATAAATTTAGACAGGAGGAAACGGCAGTTGAGAATATTACTTGTGGAGGATGACCCGGAGATCAGCGGTATGCTGGAGACCTTCCTGACTATGGAGAATTTTGAGGTGACGACGGCTTCTGACGGGGAGAGCGCCTGTGAGAAATTTATGGAGGGAGAATACAGTCTGGTGCTGCTTGATCTTATGATACCGAAAAAAAGCGGGATGGAAGTGATGAGGGCCATACGGGAGAAAAGCACGATCCCTGTTATTATTATGTCTGCGAAGGATACGGATTCGGATAAGACGCTGGGGCTGGGTCTTGGGGCTGACGATTATATCACGAAACCCTTTTCGGTCACGGAGATGCTGGCAAGAATCAAAGCCAATATCAGAAGAAGTACCCAGTATGCGGCACAGGAAAAAGATGAGAAGGGAGTCCTGGTGCGGGGCGGACTTCTCCTTGATACAGAGGAATATTGCGTCACAAAAAACGGAAAGAAAATAGAGCTGACGGCGAAGGAGTTTGAGATTTTAAAACTTCTGATGGAAAACCCCAGAAAGGTATACACAAAAGAGCAGATCTACGCCCATGTCTGGAAGGACGCCTATTTCGGGGACGAAAACGCGGTGAATGTGCAGATCAGCAGACTGCGGAACAAGCTGGAAGATATGCCGCGGGAACCGCGGATTGTGGTCACGGTCTGGGGGATCGGTTACAAGCTGGGGGATTTGGAATGAGAAACGGGAGCCTGAACGCGAAGCTGAAACAGATCAGCCGGAAACTGTCCGATATTATGGATCAGGACAGCGACGAAAAGGTGATGGTGTTCACCGACAACAGGGCGCTTCAGGAGTTGTGCGCCCAGATTAACCGGCTGCTTTCGGACCGCCGGAAAATTAAGGCGGATTACAGGAAAAAGGAGATTTCCTATAAAAAGATGCTCTCCAACATATCCCACGACATCAAGACGCCTCTCACGGTCATTTTGGGGTATCTGGAGATGATGCGCCTTGCGGATGCGGAGAATGAGGAGCTTCGAAAGGTGGAGGCGAAGGCCGGTCAGGTGATGGAACTGATCAACCAGTTTTTTACGCTGGCAAAGCTGGAAGCCGGGGACATGGATCTTGAAATTGGGAAGATAAATATCAGCGAGCTGTGCAGGGAAGGTATGCTGGGTTACTATGATATTTTACAGGGGAGGGACTTCGCTGTGGAGCTGTCCATACCGGAAAAGGATATCTTTGCGCAGGGGGAAGGGCGTGCCGTCGACAGGATTTTAAATAATTTGATTTCCAACGCGGTGCGCTACGGCAGCGACGGAAAATACATAGGACTTACCCTGCGGGAGAGCGGGGCATATGTTTACATCGACATAACAGACAGGGGCCGGGGGATAGAGAAAGCCTTTGCCCGAAATGTTTTTGACAGGCTGTATACACTGGAGGATTCCCGGAACCGCGAGATTCAGGGAAACGGACTGGGACTTACCATTGCCAGGAATCTGGCCCTTCAGATGGGAGGTGATATTTTTCTGGAAAGCGAACCCCATGTGAAAACGACTTTCACGGTAAAACTGAAGAAATCCATACGGTGAAAGAAATTTGTAAGAATTGGGCAAGAGTTTTGAAAAACTTACCGGCTACAATGGTTTCAGAAGGAGGCGGTGGATATGTCCTATATTTTACAGACAAATCATCTTACCAAAATCATTGACGGTAAGGAACTGGTAAAGAACGTGAACATCCATGTAAAGAAGGGAGAAATTTACGGGTTTCTGGGGCCAAACGGCGCTGGCAAGACGACGGTGCTTAAGATGGCCACGAATCTCTGGAAGCCGACGGAAGGTTCGGTGGAGCTGTTTGGGAAGCCGCTCACGCCGAAGTCTTACGAAGTTTTCAGAAGAATGGGAAGCATCATTGAATTTCCTGTTTTTTACGACCATTTGAGCGGGAGGGAAAACCTGTCGCTTCACTGCGAATACATGGGGTATTATCATGCGGGAAGCGTGGAGAAGGCCTTGGAAATGCTGGAACTTTCCGAGGCGGCGGATAAACCGGTTAAGACTTATTCACTGGGTATGAAGCAGCGGCTGGGCATTGCCCGGGCAGTTCTTGTCGAACCGGAACTGCTGGTGCTGGACGAACCCACCAACGGTCTTGACCCGGCCGGAATGAAGCATCTTCGGGATCTGCTTAAAATGCTCTGCGCGGAATACGGTATCACGATGATCCTTTCCAGCCATATTCTGTCGGAAGTGGAGAGCATTGCCGACACCATCGGCATTATCAACCATGGGAACATGATAAAGGAAATTTCCATGAGGGAAATATCCGAGATGAATACGGCCTATATCCGGCTTTCTACCGCTGACACGAAAGCGGCGGCCTATGTGCTGGCGGATAAACTGGAACTGAAACAGTTTAAGGTGATGGACGCCCGTACGATCCATATTTATGACACGGGCGTCAGCGCAAACGACCTGTCGAAAACGCTTGCGGAAAACAATGTGGTAATTGACGCTGTCGGAAAACAGTCGGAAAGTCTGGAGGATTATTTCCTGAAATTGACAGAAGGGGAGGGGAAGGTATGTTAAAACTGATCAGATTGGAATGGAAGAAAAACAGGATCGGGAAATATGCGCGAAATGCCCTGATCCTGACGGGCGTCCTGTTCCTGATGCTCCTGACGGTTGCGGGGGAGCTGGAGAGCGTTGAGACGAGGTTTTCCTACGGGAGAGATATGTTAAAAAGTGGAGTGGAAATGTTTACCAACCTGTCGTTTGTCATTTTTACAAGCGTGATGCTGGCGGCTTTCATTGTGGGTACTTACAGGGATAAGACGATAAACCTGATGTTTTCTTATCCGATCAGCCGGAAGATGATTCTGGGTTCGCAGATGGCGGCGGTCTGGATTTTTAATTTTACAGCCCTCGTTTTGTCTAAAATTGCTATTTTTGCGGCCCTTGCGGCAACCAGAAGGCTGACTCACATTTCAGCGCAAAGCATTGCTTTGGGAAGCGGTATGTTTTATGCGGAAATTCTGGCGGACTCTGCGGTGATGGTCAGTATCGGCTTTGTATCGCTCCCTGTCGGCATGTTTTTGAAGTCGTCGAAGGCGGCTGTGATTGCGGGCGTTGTGATTGTGTGCTTTACGCAGGGAAATATCGGAAGCTACACACTGATGGGGAACATCCCGTTTTATACGGTTTTGCTTGCAGCATCAGCGGTCTCTGTGTTCGCTTCGCTTTACAGGGTGGAGACGAGGGATGTGTAGGAAATAACAGAAAAAGACGGAGGTGGGAATAGATAACATTCACTAAACCGTCGTTGACATTCCCCGCAAATAATTGTATAATTTATACGTTCTTGTTAATGATATATCGTTCTTGCCAATGGTATATCCAACTGTATAGCTGAGGGAGAAGGAGGGAGATGATTCGCCGTAAGCAGGCGGATCAGTTGGAGGATATGAGCGAAAATGCAACCAGACAGCAGATATTGATCGTGGACGACGAGGAGGTAAACAGAACAATTCTCAGCCTGATGTTTGACGCTGACTATGATATTTTGGAAGCATCCAACGGAATGGAAGCGATTGAGGTAATAGAGCGGGATAAGAATATTGCGATGATACTGCTCGACGTCATTATGCCGGTCATGGATGGCTTTGGTGTGCTTGATTATATGAAAGAGAAAGCTCTTTTGGACGAAATTCCGGTTATCCTGATTACCAGTATGACGCCCCAGGAGAGCGAGGAGAAAGCATACGAATATGGTATTGCGGATGTGATGCACAAGCCCTTTGAGTCAAACATTATCAAGAGGCGTGCGAACAATATTATCGAGCTTTATCAGAGCAAGCAGAATCTGGAGATCCGGCTGAAGGAGCGCGAGGCGACGATCCGCGAGCAGGAGAAGGCGATCCGCGAGAACAACGAGTTCATGATCGACGCGCTGGGTTCTGTGGTGGAGTTCAGAAGCATTGAGACAGGAGACCATGTCAAGAGAATCAAGTATCTGACCAGAATCCTGTTAAAATACCTTGCCAAGTATTTCCCGAAATATGATATGACGCCTGTGAAGATTGATCAGATTGCGAGGGCTTCTGCGCTTCACGATATCGGAAAGATCGGCATACCGGATTCCATTTTGTTAAAGCCCGGAAGGCTGACGCCGGAAGAGTTTGAAATTATGAAGTCACATACTACCATCGGGTGCGAGATTCTGGAGTCTTTCAAGTCTCCCTATATGGACGAGTTTTATCAATATTGCTACGAAATATGCCGTCATCATCATGAGAGGAACGACGGTAACGGATATCCGGATCACCTGAAAGGGGATGAAATACCGATCAGCGCTCAGATTGTGTCCATCGCTGATGTATACGAAGCGTTGGTGAGCGAGAGGGTTTACAAAAGTGCATATAGCAATGCTGAGGCATATGCAATGATTTTGAATGGGGAATGTGGACAGTTTTCGGATGATGTTATAGAATGCTTTAAACTCGCTAAAGAGGATTTCTTCAATCTTGTTGAAGTGATCAATATGTTTAATTTCACGTAAGTATGATCAGGTGACGAAGGCTGTAAAACAAGATATTGTGTTTTGCAGCCTTTTTTCGGGTATAAGCAGAGTCAGAAATGCAAGGCATTTCGAGCCTGCTTATATGCGTATAGATATAGAAGAGAGAGAAAGGACGGAGTGCTATGGCTATGGATGAAAAATTCAGACGACAGTTGGAGGAGAGCGGTGCGGATGTGGAGGCCACACTGAAACGGTTTGTGGGGAATGACGCGATTTACCAGAAATTCCTTGGTAAGTTTCCCAATGACCCGAATTATGCAAATCTGGGGGCTAACATAGAGTCCGGGAACTATGAGGAGGCATACAAGTGTGCACATGCGCTCAAGGGCGTGGTGGGGAACCTTGGGCTCACCCCGATTTTTGAGAATGTTTCTACGCTGGTGGAGGAGCTGAGGAATAAAGCGAACGCAGACGTGGATGCGGCCCGTGCAGCCGAGGAATGGCAGCAGGTGAAGACCGAGTATGAGAAGTTTATTGCGATTATCAACGAGAATATTCCGCAGTAACAGCGTGGGAATTGAGATTCCATAGGATAAAATTATGGAGGTTGGCATGGAATTTGAATGGTTAGGTTCCCGGATTGCGGACGAGACGATGGAGCTTGTGCTCGTTTTTAATGAAGAAGGCAGCATTCTTTACGGCAATCAGGCGGCGGCTGCCAAACTGGAGTACGACAGGGATAAACTGACGAAATGCAGTATGTCACAGATTTTCAGGCAGGATTTCCCCAATTCGCCGGACGGATTTATCACCTTTGTAAAAAAGAGCATGAAGGGCGCCAGGGAAATGACGATGTACCGGAGCAATAATTCCTGCTTTTCGGTCAATGTCCGCATGTTTCCGGAGGACGGGATGGACGCTTATCTGCTTCTGGCAGAGGATATGTCCGCGCAGAAGAATATGAATCTGAGAATCCGCGAGCTGAAGGAGAGGGAAAGCGAGAACAACCGGGCCAGAAACGAATTTACGGCCAACGTGACACATGAGCTTCGCACCCCTGTCAACGGCATAAAAGGGCACGTGCTGGAGCTTGTGGAGGAGACGACGGACCCCAACCAGAAAAAGACGCTCGATATTGTCTTAAACTGCTGTGACAATATGCTGACGATCATCAACGACATCCTTGACTTTGCGAAGCTGGAATCCGGCAAATTTGTGATTGACGAAAAACCTTTTGATTTTCAGGAGATGATGGACCGGGTGATTGCCACACACAGCGCGGCAGTCAATAAAAAAGAGCTTCATATGAGCGTGGATATCGACGAAAAAATCCCACACAAGCTGATCGGTGACGAGCTGCGCCTGACACAGATCTTAAACAACCTGCTGTCAAACGCGGTCAAGTTTACCATGGTGGGTTATATCAATGTGACAGTGGGGATGACCAGAAGGGTCAACGACGAGGTGGAGCTGTTTTTCATGGTGAGGGACAGCGGCATCGGTATTTCCCAGAAGGAACAGGACAGACTGTTCCAGAGCTTCAGCCAGGCGGACGCCTCGATCACCAGACGCTTTGGCGGAACCGGGCTTGGCCTTGCCATAACGAAACAGCTGGTGGAGCTGATGCACGGCGACATTCATGTGCAGAGCGAGAAGGGGAAAGGGAGCGCGTTTTCCTTTTCCGTGAAGTTAAAGAGCGAGCAGGTTCTTGACGACAGGCAGAGCCAGGTATATGTGAACTGGTCCGAGTACATGAAGAAAGAGGCTGACCGGAATGTGGACAGTCTGATGCAGTTTGGTGAGGCGGAGAACAGGGAAGAATTGAAGAAACGTATGGATAAGCTGGTTCTCTCCATCGAGATGGGGGCGTGGGATAAGGCGGAACTTCTGGCCTCCACCTTAAAAACCCTGATCGAGTCGTCGGGGGACGATGATCTCAAGCGGCAGGAACTGCGAATGGAGATGGCAATCAGAAAGTCAAATTACGAGAAGAGCATGGATATGTACGGCAGGCTGAAAGAGGCGATCAGGGAGCGGGTCGGAGATCTGTGGGAGTCAGAATAGAAGGAGGGAAGCGATGGAAACAGGAAACAGCAAAAAAAATGCGCCTACCATTCTGATTGTGGATGACATTAGTGTGAATGTGACAATACTTGAAAATATCCTCACCCATGAGGGATATGAGGCAATGACGGCCCTGAGCGTGCAGGAGGCTTTGGAGCTGATGAAGCAGTCGCTGCCGGATCTCATTCTCTCGGATCTGTCCATGCCGGAAATAGACGGGCTGGAATTTTGCAGGATGTTAAAGAGCGATCAGGTTACCAGGGATATTCCGTTTATCTTTATCACGGTGCTGAATACCAGCAAGGAGAAGGAGGAGGCTTTCACGGCGGGAGCGGTGGATTTCATACCCAAACCGTTCGACAATGTTGAGGTTCTCATGCGGGTGAGCAACCATCTGGGCAGCTACCGTCTGCAGCAGGAGATGGCGGATTACAACCGTATGATGCATAAACTTGTGGAAGATCAGAAAAACCAGCTGGAGAGAGAACACACCAATGTGCTCAAAGCCCTCTCCCGGATTGTGAAAAAGCTGGATCCCGACGGGGGCACGCACCGCAGTAATGTGGGCTATAACTGCAATCTGCTTGCGCAGGGCCTTCAGTTTTCACCGGCCTATGAGGATGAGATTACGGATGAGTTTGTGGAAGCCATCGGCGTTGCGGCGAGACTGCATGACATCGGCAGTTTTCTGGTGCAGGAAGAGGCAGATTCTGACAGGGAAAGTCCGGAGTATATCAAAAAATGCGCGGAGGAAGGCAGCAGTGTAATAGAAGCCTTCGGCGCGGATCAGGAGCATAAGGGCGCGCTGGAGATAACCAGATGTATCGCCAGATATCATCATGCGCACTGGGACGGCTCCGGCTATCCGGCGGTCAGTGGAAACCAGATTCCGTTGGAGGCGCGGATTGCCGCCGTGGCTAACGATTATGACACGCTGACGGCGCCGGGACAGGGAGGCACGGCTCTTACGCCTGAGCAGGGGCAGGAGCGGATCAACGAAAAGAGCGGCGTTTATTATGATCCCGATGTTGTGGAAGTTTTTAACAAACTGCGGAGTCGTATGAGAACAAATTGACTTTTACGGAATTGTATGCTTTAATAAAAGGTGGTAATGTGGGGAGGCAAAAGAAGTGATTACCGACAGCGAATTTCAACGGATTGTTACTTATGTAAAGAGAAATTTTGGCATTGATCTGAGCCAGAAAAGGGTTTTGGTCGGCGGGCGGCTGGAGAATTACCTGGTCCGCAATGGTTACGCGAACTATAATGAGTTTATGGAGAAGGTAGAGAAGCATCCAAAAGGCAGCGAGGCCACGGATCTGATCAATATTCTCACCACGAACCATACATACTTTATGCGTGAGAGCGAACATTTTGATTTTATGAAAAATGTGGCGCTCCCCTGGGCGAAGTCCAAGGCCATGGGCACGAAGGATCTGCGGGTCTGGTGCGGCGCTTCCTCCACGGGAGAGGAGCCGTATACGCTGGCGATGATCATCAAGGATTTTTTTGGCGTGGAAAACTCCGCCTGGGATACAAGGCTTCTGGCGACGGATATTTCCATGAAGGTTTTAGGCCATGCGTCCAAGGGCGTGTACCTGCGGGAGGATGTGGAGCCGCTGCCGGCGAGCTGGAAGAAGCGGTACTTCAAACAGATCAGTCAGGAAGAATTCCGGGTGAAAGATGAGCTGAAAAAGGAAGTCATTTTCAGACAGTTTAACCTGATGGATCCCATTACATTCAAAAAAAGGTTCCATATCGTATTTTTGAGGAACGTGATGATCTATTTTCAGGATGATACCAAGTATCAGCTTATCCAGAGAATATATGACCACATGGAGCCGGGCGGCTATCTCTTTATCGGGTTGACGGAGAGACTGGATCGCCAAATGGTGAAGTTTAATTACGTGCAACCGTCAATATACAGGAAATAGGAGAGCAGGACATGAAACCGATTAGAGTATTGGTTGTGGACGATTCCCTGATGTTCCGCAAGCTGCTTGTGCAGGGATTGAACGCAGACCCCAACATTGAGGTTGTGGCGGACGTGGCGGATGTCTATGAGGCGCGGGATGCGATCCTCAAGTTTAAGCCGGATGTCATGACGTTGGATGTGGAGATGCCGAAGATGAACGGCATCGAGTTTTTGAAGAGACTGATGCCTCAGTACCCGCTTCCGGTGGTTATGATCAGCGCGCTGAACAATAAGGTATTCGATGCGCTTGAGGCAGGCGCTGTGGATTTTGTGAATAAACCGTCCAATCTGACCAGAGACCAGCTGAATGATTTCTTGAGTCAGGAGCTGGCGGCGAAGGTAAAGATTGCGTCCACCGCAAAGGTAGGAAGATTGAAGCGGGTGGACACAACGACTGTTATGAGCCATATCAGTCTGGCGGGCGGGAGGGACCGTATCGTCGCGATTGGCGCTTCCACGGGAGGCACCGAGGCCATCTTCGAGGTGGTAAAGAGATTTAAGAGGGATATTCCGGGCGTGGTCATTGTACAGCATATGCCGCCCGGATTTACACAAATGTATGCGGACCGCCTGAACAATCAATGTGAAGTGGCGGTCAAGGAAGCCCAGACGGGTGACCGCGTTATGCAGGGACAGGTGCTGATTGCACCGGGTGACCGGCAGATGCGCCTCGTTAAAGTGGGAGACTCCTATCAGGTAGAGTGCCGGGGCACAGAGAGGGTGAGCGGACACTGCCCTTCTGTGGACGTACTGTTCAGTTCGGTTGCGAAAGCAGCGGGGAACAAGGCTGTCGGCGTGATCCTGACAGGCATGGGATCTGACGGGGCAAAGGGACTTCTGGAAATGCGCAACGCCGGCGCGCTGACGGTCGGGCAGGACGAGGCGTCCTGCGTCGTCTACGGCATGCCGAAGGTTGCCTTTGACATTGGCGCAGTGCAGCAGCAGGCGCCCGTTACAGCGATCGCAGGCAAGGTATATAACCTGTCTCTTATACACATCTCCGAGCCCACGAGACTAGCGCTCA
>CAMQTN010000028.1 GCA_947037115.1 uncultured Lachnospiraceae bacterium | reverse complement strand
AAACCATTCAGGGAGAATGCGGAGCATTCTCTGAATCGTCGCTGCCGAGCGACGACACTTTTTTACCTATAGTACAGAATCAAGGGTCTCAAGCAATATCGGAACGTCGATGGGTTTGGCAATATGGCCGTTCATGCCGCTCTTGAGAGCCGCCTCCTTGTCTTCCGTAAAGGCGTTGGCGGTCATGGCAATGATCGGAATGGAAGCAAGGGCAGGATTTTCCAACTGGCGAATACATTTTGTTGCCTCGTATCCGTCCATCACGGGCATCTGTACATCCATCAGTACGACCTGATAGTAGCCGGGCTCCGACTTACTTACCATATCAAGGGCAGTCTGGCCGTCCTCTGCCACATCTACGCTAAAGCCGGCACCTTCCAGAATGGCAACGGCGATCTCCTGATTCATTTCCACATCCTCAGCCAGCAGGATCTTCCCGGTGTGCCGGGCCGATGGTTTCTTATCAACATCCTTGTCATTCTGCGGTTTTGGCTGTAGTATGGACCGGAGACAGGAGCTGAGCTCTGACAAAAACAGGGGCTTGCCGCAAAATGCCGTAACACCGGCTTCCATTGCCTCTGCCTCGATGTCGGACCAGTCGTATGCGGTCAGAATGATGACAGGCACGTTACCGCCTGTTTCCTTTCGGATACGGCGTGCCACCTCGACGCCGTTCATGTCGGGAAGAAGCCAGTCTACAATATAGACCGAGTAGTCCGTGCCCCGCATGACTGCCTGATGGCTGCGAAGTACCGCCTCCTTGCCTGACAGGGTCCATTCCGCGTGCATGCCGAGCTGGCCAAGCATATAGGAAATGCTGTCGCAGGTGTTGAAGTCGTCGTCAACCACCAGAGCTTTGCAGTCTTTCAGCTCGGGAATGGCCAGAGATTCCTGCTTCTGCGCGTGCAGACGGAAGGTAAAGGTAACCGTAAATTCGGTTCCCACACCCTTTTCACTCTTTACGGCAATGGAACCGTTCATCATATCCACGATGTTTTTGGTGATGGACATACCAAGCCCGGTTCCCTGGATTTTGCTGATGGTACTGTTGCGTTCCCGCTCGAAAGGTTCGAAAATATGTTCCACAAACTCAGGGCTCATGCCGATACCGTTATCTTTGATGCAGAATTCATAGATGGCATATCCTGCGGGTGCGCCTGCTTTCTCCGTGATCCTCAGGCTGACGCTGCCGCCGGCGCCCGTATATTTTACGGAATTGCTGAGCAGGTTCAAAAGTACCTGATTGAGCCGGAGCTTGTCGCAGTAAATATTCTCATCCAGAACATCTATTGTGTCAATCTGCAGTTCCAGCTGCTTGGCATGGATATCCGCCTGTAAAATATTGCGCAGGCTGTACAGAATATCGGGCAGGCTGCAGGGCTTTTCTTCCAGATGGATCTTTCCGCTTTCTATGTGGCTCATATCCAGGATATCGTTGATCAGGCTCAGCAGGTGGTTGCCGGAGGTCTGGATCTTTTTCAGGTATTCTTCCACCAGTTCCGGTTCATTAAGGTGCGTGATGGCCAGATTGGTAAATCCAACGATGGCGTTCATCGGTGTGCGGATATCATGGGACATGTTGGACAGAAATACACTTTTGGCCTTGCTGGCTCTGTTGGCCTGTGAGAGCGCGTTCTCCAGCAGCGTATTCTGCTCCATCTCCCGGCGGATATCTGCGTCTACGCTTCGGAAACCAAGGACGATACCGAAGCTGCCCGTGTCTGTTCTCGTGCTTACGGCCTTCACCTGAAAGTATACGATCTCGTTGTCCTTATATTTGCGGTAATTTACCGTATAAATTTTTCTGTCGGTCAGTTTCTCTTTCAACGTATCCAGTGAGACTGACTGCCGCATCATGTCCTGATCTTCCGGATAGACTACGTCCTGTATGTATTTCTCCATGCTTTCCGTGTAGGAGATTTTATTTTCAAAGACAATGCCGGGGCCCGGACGGTCCACCCGGATCGGCGTCACGGCGCCTGTGTCCGGCTCCACAAAGCAGACCAGATTGAAATCCCGGCTGAGCGCCTGGATCAGCTCCATCTGGCGTCTTTCGATTTTCTTTTCCTGAAGTTTTTGTTCGGTGCAGTCCACAAGAAAACGGTGGCAGTAGAGTTCCCCGTTTTCTTCATAAAGTTTAATGCTGCCCATGACATCGAGCACTTCTCCGGTTTTATGGCGCACGCGGTATTCCACGTTGACGGTATCTCCTGCTTTTTTCAGCATTCTGATACTGTCACGGAGGCGCTGCTTGTCTTCTTCGACTACGGAGGCGGCAACCAGATCAAAGCCGTCCGCAAGCATTTCTTCTGTGGTTTCATACCCAAGGATTTTAAGCGCGGCGTTGTTTATGTTCAATATGCGCGGATGATCCAGGGTATGGTTCATCACGCCACAGTCCAAAGTGGCGAGGAGCGTTTCCAGATCCCGGTTCTTTTTGATTATTTCCTGTTCATAGGCGCGCTCCTTTGTCACGTCGATGGCAACACCGACAGTACCCATAACACTGCCGTCAATGTTGTAGAGGGGCGACTTGTAACATGTCAGGGTCCGCAGTTCGCTCCCGGCTTTGATGGTCTCTTCGGTTATGAGGGTCTGCTCCCGGCTCATGACCTGATGTTCCGATTCGATACAGGTGGGATCGTCCTCCTCCACATCCCAGATGTAGGCGTGTCTGCGGCCCTGCACCTGCTGTCTGGTCTTGCTGACCGCTTTGCAGAAGCTGTCGTTTACCTTTTCGTGGATGCCGTCCTTATCCTTGTACCAGATCAGATTCGGTACGTTGTTGATGGTAGCCTCGAGGTAATGGCTGGTCTGCCAGAAATCTTTACTCATCTTATACGTCTGCTGCCACCTTAAAAAACGGAACCGGATTTCATCGTCTGACATGGGGGCGATCCAGATGTCCGTGATATCTTTCAATATCGGGTCGGAACAGAGAAGCTGCATCTGCTTTTTGTCCGCAAGCAGAATCATCTGCGCCTCAGAGCGGCGGTTTTCCAGAAAGATCTGCACAGTGTGATGAAGATCTGCATCGGACAGATCCGCAATCATTAAATCCGCTTTTGCTGCCAAAGTAGCTTCCGGCTCATCGCTTTCACTGAAAATATGGGTAAAATGATCAAGAGAGGGCATCTTTTTTATCACGTCGAACAGGTGGCTGGGATGCCCTGAGAGATATATCTGAAGACAACAAGTATACATATTTGCTCTCCTCTTCTCATATAAGATTTATTTGTTATCATTAGTTTAACAAGTTCGCAAATTTGTGTCAATATGAGAGAAGTTTTGCAAAAAAGTATGGGTGGAGGAGGTGGGGCGCTTATGAGCCGAGCCGCCTGAAAATCAGCTCATAGCCATCGTTCCCGTAGTTCAGGGAACGGTTGACGCGGCTTATGGTGGCAGTCGATGCGCCGGTTTTCTCGGCAATTTCCAGATAGGTTTTGTGCTGTTTCAGCATGGTCGCCACTTCGAAGCGCTGGGACAGGGAAAGAAGCTCATTGACCGTGCACAGATCCTCAAAAAAATCATAGCACTCTTCCTGAGTCTTCAGGCAGAGGACAGCCTGAAACAGATGGTCAACGGCATCGGTTTTCAGTTTTTTGTTCATAGTGCCTCCATTCTGAAAGCGCCGCATCGCTTTCACACGTTAATACTTTAATGACATTATGTATGAATATATCACAGACGGGCTTTTTTGTAAACTGCACTTGTCAGGAAGTGGCGAAAACTTTATAATAGAGGATAAAGAAAGAGGGAAGGCGTTTCAATGACAATTAACATAGAAGATCTGTTAAACAGCATTAAGGGCAGCGTGGACAGGATCGAATATATCAAGGCGATGGATATTCCGGATATCGGTCTTTATATGGACCAGGTGACGACGTTTATGGATGCTCACCTGAAAAATACCACAAGAGAGCCTGCCACGGACAAAATCCTGACGAAGACGATGATCAATAATTATGCAAAGAATGATCTGCTTCCGCCGCCGACCAAAAAGAAATATTCGAGGGATCATGTCCTTCTTCTGATATTTATCTACTATTATAAGGGGATCCTGTCAATCAGCGATATCCAGGAACTTCTGCAGCCGATTACAGAGCGTTACTTTGAAAACGGGAAGGCATTTGACCTCTCCCGCGTTTATGAGGAGGTTTTCAGCCTGGAGCGGGAGCAGAAGGATGTCCTGAAAGCGGATGTGGAGGAGAAATTTCAGATAGCCCAGAAGACCTTTGAGGATGCACCCGAGGCGGACCGGGGATTTTTGAAAATTTTCTCCTTTATTTGTATGTTAAGTTTCGACGTCTATGTAAAAAAACTGTTAATCGAGAAAATGATCGATGGCATTACAGACAGGCGCGGAGAAGAAAAAAGGAAAAAGGGAAAGTTACAGGAGGAAGAGTAAAATGGGATTGATTCGGACATTTGAGGACTTGACAATCAAAGGCTTTGATGTGAAAGAAGGCATCAGGCTGTGCGGCGGAGATGAGGCGATCTACATGGAGGTGCTCTGGGCTGCCATGGAGGAGGGACAGGAGAAAATTCCTCTTATCCGCAGTGTTTATGAGAAAAAAGATTTTGAGCGCTACCGCATCGAGGTACACGGGCTGAAAAACGCCATGCGCTCCATCGGCGCGAACTATCTGTCCCAGCTTGCGGCGGAACAGGAGCAGGCGGTGAAGGATGAGAATTATTCTGAGATGGAGGTGGGCGTGGAGGAGATGCTCACACAGTATCGGTTCGTGGTGGACGCCCTGAAGGAACTTCTCGGGGAAATGTGAGGCTCGAAGATCAGACCCGCAAAATTCATTTTCATACAAAAACGCCCGGCATTTCTGTCGGGCGTTTTCCTATGCGCCGGCGGAACCGCGTTGTGAACCTGGCGGTGCGGCGGCAGAGGATCAGGGTGCGGCCTTTTCGGCAAAACTGGTGTCCACCAGATCTTCGTAAGGGACTCTGCCGTCCAGTTCGCCTGCCTCTTCCAGAATATTTTCCAGAAGGGTGAAGCTCTCCTGCGTAAAGATCAGGTCGGTCTTCCATGTGTCCTGCGCGGCGTATCTGCCCACGATGGTCTCTATGGTGGACAGGTCTGTCTCCTCAAACTGCGGCGCAATTACCTTGGCGATCTCTGCGGGTGTGTGGGTCTGCACATAGTCCATCCCCTTTTGCAGGGCGCGGGTGAAGGCCTCGACCACGGCAGGATTCTCTTTGATATAGCTCTTTCTCGCACAGAAGGCGGTGTAGGGGACATAGCCGGAATCTTCGCCAAGGGAGGCAACCACATAGCCGTCGCCCTTTGTCTCTAAAGAGGTGGCGTGGGGTTCAAATTCCACGGAGAAATCGCCCTGTCCGCCGGAGAAGGCGGCTGCGGTGGAGCCGAAGTCAATACTCTGGTCTATGGACAGATCGCTTGCCGGATCGATGCCATTTTTCTTCAGGATGTACTCGAATACCATTTCTGGCATACCGCCGGCGCGTCCGCCCAGAACTTCCCTGCCGACCAGCATATCCCAGGTGAAGTCCTCAATGGGCTCTCTGGACACCAGAAAGTTTCCGGCCCGCTGGGTGAGCTGCGCAAAGTTCACTGCGTAGTCGGAGGCGCCTTCCTTATACGTGTAGATCGTGCTCTCACTTCCCATGAAGCCGATATCGGCCTCTCCGGTCAACAGCGCCGTCATGGTTTTGTCGGCGCCGAATCCGGTGACAAGGGTCAGATCGATTCCTTCCTCTGCAAAATAGCCCTCCTCGATTGCAACATACATGGGGGCGTAAAAGATGGAATGCGCTACCTCGTTTAACACGACGGGGGTCTTGCCGGACGGGGAACTGCCTTTCGCTGCTTCTCCGCAGCCTGTAAGAGCGCCTGCAACAAGAAGCGCCGCCAATAATAAACTGCCTGCTTTTTTCATGATCCTCCTTGGATTGCCAAGGCTTTGCGGCAATCCCTAAAAGACATATTTACTATTAGTCTATGCGGAAGATAAAAAAACGCTTTTCTTTTTTCGGATAAGATGGTATACTGATTAAGTCACAGGTTTGCAGGCGTAGTTCATCGGTAGAATACAAGCTTCCCAAGCTTGGGAGGGGGGTTCGATTCCCCTCGCCTGCTTTATTTAGTAAGGATAGCCCGCAAAATCAAGGGAAAATATTTGCAAGTCACGTATAGATGCTGGATGTGGTATGATATGAATAAAATAAAGTTGTAACGGGTTACAGCTTTGGTCTGGGCGAAAGCTCTTTGGATCACCGTAGGCGGGAAGAATTTCCCGCCATTTCTATTATCCATAAAGGATAATTAGCGGTTCCGCAAAATCAATCCGGATACAGGGGATACAGGTCGAGAAAGGGTGTAAAAGATGTGGGTCTGGTTAGTGTTGCTGTACGGTGTTCTGAAAGGCGTGCGGGAGATTGTCAAAAAGAAGGCTTTGGAGAAAAACTCTACCATAGAGGTATTGTTTATGTATACTTTCTTGTCTTTTGTGATGGTTTTGCCGTCAGCAGGGGTGTCGATGGGGGCGGAACCCCGTTTCTATTTTTATATCGCAATTAAGTCCTTTGTCATTTTTCTGGCGTGGATGTTCAGCTTTCGGGCAATCAAAAAAATGCCGATCAGCCTTTATGGGGTGCTGGATTTGTCCAGGGTGCTCTTTGCCATGATGCTGGGCGTAGCGGTGCTTCAGGAGGCTCTTGGCACGTTTCAGGTTATCGGGCTCATTCTTGTATCGGGCGGACTGCTTTTGCTGAAATATCGTCCCGGTCATGTGCGGGGAGGGACCGCCGAAGGGGAGAACGTCGAGGTAAAGTATGTGGTGATGGCCTTTGCGTCCTGTCTTCTAAACGCTGTCTCCGGGCTTCTGGACAAAATTTTGATGCGGGACGTCACAAGCTCCCAGCTGCAATTCTGGTATCTGCTCTTTCTGACCCTGTTTTATCTGCTCTATATTTTGATTTCCCGGTCGCCCGTAAACTGGAAGCGGGCATTTTGCAATAAGTGGGTCTGGCTCTTAAGCCTGCTCATCGTCGTTGCCGACAGGGCGCTCTTTGTGGCAAACGGTATGGAGGGGAGCCGTATTACGGTGATGACGCTCTTAAAGCAGGCGGGCTGTGTGGTTACGATTCTGGCGGGACGGTTTTTGTTTAAAGAAAAGAATACCACCCACAAGCTGATATGTGCGGC
Source organism: uncultured Lachnospiraceae bacterium (assembly GCA_947037115.1). Classification (GTDB taxonomy): domain Bacteria; phylum Bacillota; class Clostridia; order Lachnospirales; family Lachnospiraceae; genus UBA3282. The sequence continues at coordinate 27,066 of CAMQTN010000028.1, read as the reverse complement.
GGTGATTATTGCCGGGATTGTGATCGGGGTGATGTAGCGGAATGTGCCGTATATATAACGGAGTATGCCACAAATATAGCGGGAGATGAATAAAAGTATTGTTGCCTTACAAGCTGATATGGTATACTAGACCATAACTTTGTATTTTATTTTACAAATGAAAAGAGGGGGAGAACAATGGAAAAAGACAGTATATTTGACGGAGCGAAAGCCATGAACAAAGCGGCGGTTGCCTGTCATACCGTGATAGTGACTGTGTTGGAGCTGGCCTATCTTCTGGAGGTGGTAAAGGGCAGCAGGACCGTGGGCTATTATCTGGTCTTTTCGCTGGTTGCGATACTGCCGGTGGCGATTGAGTTTGTTCTCTATCGGAGGGAACCGTCGGATACGCGGCTCAAGTATGTGATTGGCACCATTTACAGCCTGTTTTATGTTTTTGTTGTGTTCACCACGGTAAGTATGGTTGCTTTTACGTATATCATACCGCTTTATCTGGTGTTGATCTTATATTCGGATGTGAAACTCTGCGCATGGGTGTCCGGGACGGGTTTTGTTGTCAATGTGGCGTTCCTGGGCTGGCAGGGTCTGACGGGAGGTCTGGCGGAGGCGGATATGGCAAGCTATGAGATTCGTGTGGCGCTCCTTCTGCTGGTGGCGGTTTTCCTCTGCCTGTCCACGAAGACCCTTGCAAAAATCAATGCGTCCAGGCTGCAGGAGCTGGACCGGGAGAAGGAGAATGTATCTTCCCTGCTCGACAGGGTGATGCGGGTGTCGGGACAGATGTCCGACGGTATTCTGGATATGGACGGACAGATGAAGGAGCTTGGGGAGGCGGTATCGGAGACCAGAAACGCCATGCAGGAAGTGTCTGCGGGCACGAACGAGACTGCGGAGTCCATTCAGAATCAGTTGGGAAAAACAGAGGAGATTCAGAACCATATCAACCAGATGGCGGACGTGATGAGCGCCATCGCGCAGAGTATGGAGGAAGCAAAGGATAGTGTGCGGCTTGGCAGGGAGAATCTTGATACGCTGACGAGGCAGATGGAAAATTCCGAGAGAGCGGGGACACAGGCAGTTGAGGATATGAAGGCGCTGGAGGCGTATACCGCCAACATGCAGACCATTATCGATATGATTACCAATGTGGCCAGTCAGACCAGTCTGCTCGCCTTAAATGCCAGCATTGAGGCTGCCCGTGCAGGAGAGGCCGGCAGAGGGTTTGCGGTGGTTGCGACGGAAATTTCCAATCTGGCCAATCAGACGCAGGGCGCGACAGTGAATATAACAGATGTGATCCGCAGTGTTTCGGAGAAGTTAAAGATTGCGGCGAACGCTGTGGAGGAGCTGATGGAGAGCAGCCGCAGGCAGAGTGAATCCGCTGTACGGGCGGCTGACAGTTTTGAAAAGATTGCGGTCGATACGGATCAGGTGGATGAGCAGAGCAGACGGCTGGACAGTTCTGTGAAACAGTTGACGGTGGCCAACAAGGTGATTGTGGAGAACGTCCAGACCATTTCAGCGATCATGCAGGAGGTGTCCGCACATTCCCAGGAAACCTTCCGTGTGAGTGAGCACAATACGGAGATTGTCTCGGAAGTTGGCAGACTGGTGGGGGATTTGAGGGATCAGGCACAGCAGTTGAATCAGATGCAGGATATTTAGGGATGACGATGGCAGAAAAAAGCGGAAAGTGGAGGGAGAAATGGGATTTTTAAAGAATCAGTTTTCCAGTGTAATTGAGTGGAATGAGAACGGCGCGGGCGTGTTGTTCTACAAGTTTCAGAATCAGGAGATCAAGAAAGGTTCCAGACTGATTATCCGTCCGGGACAGGATGCGGTCTTTCTATATAACGGAAGGGTGGAAGGCATTTTTATGGAGGACGGCGACTACGACATCGAGTCGGACATCATTCCCTTCCTCACCACGTTGAAGAGTTTTAAGTTCGGCTTCAACACACCGCTTCGGGCGGAGGTGCTCTTTATCAACACCAAGGAACTTCTGGTTAAATGGGGCACGAAAAATGCCATCAATCTGCCGGCGCCGGGGCTTCCGGGCGGTATGCCGATCCGTGCATTCGGCACCTTTAACTGCAGGGTGGCCGCCCATGATGTGCTGATCGAGAAACTGGCGGGGATCAGGCAGACTTACACGGTGGGGGATGTGAAGGAACGCATCATTGCCAGTCTTGACCAACTGCTCATGAGCTGGATCAGCAAAGAGGGCAGGGATATGTTCAACCTGCAGGCGGATGCAAGAAATATCGCGAAGGGCATTGAGGGAGAGCTGGACGCGGATATGGAATCCCTCGGCATCGGCATTTCCGGCTTTACGATTGAGAGTTTCTCGTATCCGGAAGAGATCCGGAAGATGCAGGAAAAAGCGGCGGCACAGTCCATGGTGGGCGATATGAATAAGTACACGCAGATGGCGGCGGCGGACGCTATGGGAAAAGGCGGTTCCGGTGCAGGTATGGCCTCCGACATGGTGGGCCTGCAGATGGGGATGGCCATCGGACAGCAGATGGTGAACCAGATGAACGTGAACGGCAATATAAATACGGCCGGACAGGCACAGCCTGCCGCGCAGGGCGGAACAGGCCCGAAGTTCTGTCCGAACTGCGGCACGCCTACCACGGGTACAAAATTCTGCGGAAACTGCGGCAATCAGCTATTGTGATTCGGCAAAGGGACACAGGCAATACAGATGTAAGGGATGAGGACTGCGATACATGAGTATATACGATACCTTAAATGAGAGGCAGAGGCAGGCTGTCATGCAGACAGAGGGGCCTGTGCTGATTCTGGCGGGCGCCGGTTCCGGCAAGACCAGAGTTTTAACCCATAGGGTGGCATACCTGATTGACAGGGCGGGTGTGGCGCCCTATCATATTCTGGCGATCACCTTCACAAACAAGGCGGCTGGGGAGATGCGGGAGCGCGTGGACAAAATTGTGGGCTTCGGTGCGGAGCAGATATGGGTTTCCACCTTTCACTCTACCTGCGTGCGGATCCTGCGCCGTTACATAGACAGACTGGGCTATGACAATCATTTTACCATCTATGACACGGACGACCAGAAGGGCATTATGAAGGAAGTCTGCAAAAAACTGCAGATCGACACGAAGATGTTGAAGGAGCGGACGATTTTAAGCGCCATCTCCTCCGCCAAGGACGAGCTGATCGATCCGCAGGAGTACGAGATGCAGAACGGCTTCGACTACAATGGCAGCAGGATCGCAAAAGCCTACCGGGAGTATCAGGCGACGCTCAGGAAAAATAATGCGCTGGACTTTGACGACCTGATCATGAAGACGGTGGAACTCTTCAAAACGGATGAACAGGTGCTTGCCTCCTATCAGGACAGGTTCCGGTATATTATGGTTGACGAGTACCAGGATACCAACACGGCCCAGTTTGAGCTGATCCGTCTGCTTTCGTCGGGGCACCGGAATCTCTGTGTGGTGGGGGACGACGACCAGTCCATCTATAAATTCAGAGGGGCAAATATCCGCAATATTCTGGATTTTGAGAAAGTTTATCCGGACGCCTGCGTGATCAAGCTGGAACAGAATTACCGTTCCACGCAGATGGTTCTGGACGCGGCCAACGCTGTGATAAAGAATAATACCGGGCGCAAGGAGAAGGCGCTTTGGACCGATAAGGCGGAAGGGGCCCGCATCGGATTCCGCCAGTTTGACACCGCTTATGAGGAGGCGGAATACATTGCGGGGGATGTGGCGAAAAGAAGAAAAGCGGGACAGATTTCCTTCGGCGACTGTGCCGTGCTCTACCGCACCAACGCGCAGGCGCGTCTTCTGGAAGAACGCTTCATCATGGAGGGCATTCCCTATGATGTGGTCGGCGGCACGAACTTTTATTCCAGACGGGAGATCAAGGATGTGCTGGCCTACTTAAAGACCATCGACAACGGCAGGGACGACGTGGCGGTGAAGCGCATCATCAATGTGCCAAGACGCGGCATTGGGGCGGCAACCATCCAGCGGGTACAGGATTATGCCGACGAGAAGGGGATCAGCTTTTATGACGCCCTGAGAGAAGCGGATCAGATTACGACCATCGGAAGAAGCGGTAGTAAGCTCACACCCTTTGTCACCATGATACAGAGTTTTCGGAGCAAGACAGAGTTTTACAGTCTGGCAGAGCTTGTGAAGGATGTACTGGATCTTACGGGATATCTGAAAGAGCTGGAGGAGTCCGACGAGGAGGATGCGGCTGACCGTATCGAGAATATTGACGAGCTGGTCAACAAGGTGGTGGCCTATGAGGAGGATCACGACGAGCCGACACTGAGTGAATTTCTGGAGGAAGTGGCGCTGGTGGCGGACATTGACCGGGTGGACGAGGAGAGCGACAGGGTGCTTCTCATGACACTGCACAGTGCCAAAGGACTGGAATTCAGTCAGGTCTATCTGGCGGGGATGGAGGACGGCGTGTTCCCCGGCTATATGAGCATTACGTCGGATGATCCTCTGGAGATCGAAGAAGAGAGGCGTCTGGCCTATGTGGGGATTACCAGGGCGAAGGAGCAACTGACCCTGACCTGTGCAAAACAGCGCATGACCAGAGGAGAGACACAGTATAATCCTGTCAGCCGTTTTGTGCGGGAAATTCCGCCGCTTCTGCTGGACAGTACGCCCACTCCGGCGAGGCAGAGAAGAGAGGAAACTTACGAGGAGGACTCCCGGGAACGGAACCGGCTCAGGACAAGGCCCTATGCGGCAGCAGGGCCGGCCCGGACTAAGGAAGTCCCGGTTGGGGGCAGACCCTTTGGCGGGGTCGGTTTCGGAAAATCTGTCAGTTCGATCAAGGAGAAGCAGCCGCCAAAGTTTTCGGGGCCGGTAAGAACCGGTGCGGCTGCGAATGCTGCAGGAAGCGGTGCAGCTTCCGGCGCTGTGCGCTCTGAGACGGCGGCAGGGCCTGCAGGTTCGGGAAGGCTCGGATATGAAAAGGGAGACCGGGTGCGGCATGCGCGCTATGGGGAGGGCACCGTCCTGAAAATAGAGCCCGGTCCCAGGGACAGTCAGGTGACGGTGGTCTTTGACGAGGCCGGACAGAAGATTATGTATGCGGGATTTGCAAAATTACAGAAGGTGTAGTATATTTTTCACAAAATAAAACTAAGATATAGTAAAATGTGAAAAGACGTGGTATATTATAAGAACAGGATCGCGCACGGCGCGCCTGATGTATGGGAAAGAGAGGGCTACGGGATGAGCAAGAGAGAGATTTTGAATAAATTGGATGAGATCATGGACAATGCGGGTGTGAATGATTTCCTCGGAAGAAAACAGGAGGAGAAGAAGGATAATACCCTTTTGTGGGTGTTTGCGGTGATCGGCGCGGTTGCGGCGGTTGCGGCTGTCGCTTACGCGGTTTACCGTTACCTGACGCCCGATTACCTGGAGGACTTTGAGGACGACTTTGACGATGATTTCGATGATGATTTCTTTGAAGACGAGGACGACGACGAGGAGACGGGTAAGTAGGGTTATCGCTGGGAAAAGAGACTGGTATGGAGCAGACTTGGGGTGCGTAGATGTATTCTGAGTCTGCTCTTTTGCGTTCAGAACGGAGATTATTATGAAAAAAGGACAGATGATAGAGGGCATTGTGGAGCGGATGGATTTTCCGAACAGAGGGATTGTTTCCTGCGAAGAAGGGATATGTACGGTAAAAAACGCCCTGCCGGGTCAGAAGATCCGTGCGGTTATAAATAAGGCGAGGAACGGAAGGTATGAGGGGCGGCTTTTGGAGGTGCTGGAGCCTTCTTCGGTGGAAATGGAGGCTCCCTGCCCTCATTTTGGAAGCTGCGGCGGCTGTACTTATCTGTCTTTTCCCTACGAGGAAAGCCTGGCGGTTAAGGAGGGACAGGTAAAGCGTCTGCTTGCACCTGTGCTCGCACAGCAGCAGGGAGAGTGCCGGTTTGAGCCTGCCAAGGCTTCACCGGTGATTTTCGGCTACCGCAATAAAATGGAATTTACCTTCGGGGATGAAGTGAAGGAGGGCCCGCTCTCCCTGGGCATGCACAGGCGGGGCAGTTTTTATGATATCGTTTCCGTGACGGACTGCCAGATTGTGGAGGAGGATTACCGCAGGATTCTGCGGTGCGTCAGGGATTATTTTACACAATTGCAGGGGCAGGGCGTGGATGTTTCCTTTTACCACAGACTGCGGCATACGGGGTATCTGCGTCATCTTGTGGTGCGCAGGGCTTCGAAGACGGGGGAAATTCTGGTTGCGCTTGTGACAACCACCCAGACTCCTGCGGTACGGCTTTTGCCGGCGCAGCCTGTGAGTGAGGGGCAGGGCCGGGAGGCGGATGAGAGGGAGATACTGGAAGGTTTTCAGAAAAAGCTTCTGGAGCTTTCCCTGGACGGACGGATTGTGGGTATTCTTCATATCAGAAACGACTCTGCGGCGGATGTGGTGCGCAGCGATGAGACGCGCATTCTTTACGGACAGGACTTTTTTTATGAGGAACTGCTGGGACTCAAATTTAAGATATCTGTCTTTTCCTTTTTCCAGACCAATAGTCTGGGAGCAGAGCTTCTCTACCGCACGGCCCGGGAGTTTATTTCGGACTGCTTAAAACCCGGACAGACTGTCTATGATCTCTACAGCGGCACGGGTACCATTGCCCAGCTGATGGCTCCTGTGGTGAAAAAGGTGATCGGCGTGGAGATTGTGGAGGAGGCTGTGGAGGCTGCAAGAACGAATACAGAGTTAAATGATTTACATAACTGCGAATTTATAGCGGGGGATGTGTTGAAGGTGCTGGATGATATCGAGGAGAGGCCGGACATGATTGTTCTCGATCCGCCCCGTGACGGCGTGCACCCGAAGGCGCTTAGCAGGATCATCAATTATGGTGTGGAGCATATTTTGTATATTTCTTGCAAAGCGAGCAGTCTTGCGAGAGATCTGGAGGTCTTTCTGGCGAGGGGATATGAGGCAAAGCGGTGCGTGGTTATCGATCAGTTCCCGTGGACGACGGGGATTGAGACGGTTGTACTTTTGTCGCGTAAAAAATAAAAGGGTAAATCCACTAACTTTGTTCAGAAATTATAAATGTTCCTGTGAGCTATGTTTGTGCATAAAAAATACTCCCATCATAAGATGGGAGTTTCCAGTGGGTCGCCAAACCCATTATAACTGATAAAAAAATCCGAATGACCGCCAAGCCATTCATAACTGTACCTTTGTTTAAAACAAGTGTACCACTTGTTCCCGAAAGGGTTGCAGGCTTTCCGTTAGGATCAGTGTAAGGATAGGTGCCAGTAATAGGAATTTGGATGTCAGGTATTGTTGCTGGACTTGTGGATATAATGGCACAAGTGAATACTGGAGAAGAAATATTGTAGGAGTTGGACTGTATGATGACAACAGGACGTATTTTGTTCTCTTCACTTCCAACATTCTCTCCCAAATCAACGAAAAATACTTCGCCTCTTTTGACAGTCCAGCTTCGCTGATGCCGTTTTCCGACACAATAATATAGTTTTTTGGAATTCCAAGAATTAATCCGCTGTGCTTTGCCTAATAATTGTTTTTCTTCGTTTGTCAAATTACACCTCCATTTTTACGCATTATAGCATATGGGGAACAATTTGTCACTTCTTGAAATTTTTCTGGGTGAAGGTCAACACGTCCGATTTAACACGAAAATCCCTTATTTTTCGGGGAGGGGGTACCGCATATTTGATAATGGCAAATTTATATTGCAGAAAATTTTTACTCGTTTTTTTGTAGTATATGGGAAAATAGCAAAAGTGAAAAAAGAATTATATCTGTTCTGATTAGTGGTGTTTTACTGTTTGGAACAGTTTTTGCAAATGCTGTTTCTATCACAGCAGCAGACAGTGTTGGTTACTATGGACAAAATGGTATTAGCAATACAAGTTCAGGTTTGTATGTTGCTAAATATTCAAAGGTTGGTCTGCTTCTTCCTCTTGGAGTAGTAAACGTATTGCCTATACTTCTGATAAAGGCGGAAGTGCTGCAAAAGATGGAACAACTGTAACTATAACTTCATCATCTTGGAGCTATGCTACCTATTGTAATAATACAGAAGGAAATTCTTCTAATAGACTTTAACACTCTATGCACAATGAGAACCTATTTCTTATACACATACTTTAGCTTATTGTTGTTCCGCTTGATGCAGAAAGTCTGAAAAGATATGATGAAATGTTTGAAGCATTTATGAAATAGAAAATAATAAGCAAGCAGAGCAATTCTGTTCGCTTTTTAGAATGAATTGCGGGTATTCACTTTTTGAAAAAATGAGCCTAAAATGCAATATTATAATAATTTATGAAACTATATTTCAATAAATGAAGCAATATATCAAACAATGAAATAAGCTGCCATAAGATGCTCAAAAATCAATCTATTGGATAGGGAAAGAAAACTTTAAATATAGTCAAAGATTAAATTTTATAACCCAACGGGTCGAGCGCATCTCGAATGGAAGAAAGCAATAAGCTCCAGTGGAGGTTATTGTTTTCTGGAATGTCCCGCATCAGGTTACTGGTCCCCAAGCTAAAATGTGCAGCTTGCTGTGCATTTTAACTGATAGCTCCATGCATTTTGGAGCGTCAGGGGCGAGACAACCTGTTTAGCAAGGAACTTGCCAGGTTGGCGAAACCCGTGTACTTTGCAGGTGATACTTTATCAGGGTTTATGTTGTGGGTACTGGCTTTAGATTGATTTTCTGAATGGAAGTGAATACCCAATGATGGGATAATGGGTATCATACATAAATTGGCTTGCAATCTGATAAAGATACATTATAATGATAACATAGGATAAAATTTTGAACATAAAAGGTGATGGTAATGAACAAAATAGAATTTTTTACAAATGATAGATATTTGGTATTGAAAACATTATATGAACATCAGATAGAGATTAACAATGCGGAGATATGCCCTATCACCCAACAGGAGATAGCAGATAGTCTTGGATGCAGCAAGGCGAAGGTAAATATGGTCTTGAATGAGTTGATCGACAATGATTATGTTCAAATTTACAAGAATACAAAGGGCAGATATGTCCTGACAGAAGATGCAAAAAAGATAATGAAGAAATTAAAGTCCTGAAAATTGGACATCAAATAAACTACAATAGAAAGAATAATGAGGGAAAAGATTATGCAGTTGACACCTGAAGAAATTGCAGAGCAGCAGAAAAATGAAGAGAATACTAAAAAGAAATACATTACACCTATCATTCAGGAGAGATGGGGAAAAGAAAATTCTGACAATATTATTATGGAATATTACTTTACTGATGGCAGGGTAAATATTGACGGTGATAAAGTATCAAGAGGAGATAAGAAAAAAGCTGACTATCTTCTGTTGTTTAAAGACAACATTCCTTTGGCATTGGTTGAAGCGAAGGGGATAGATCATAGTGCAATGGAGGGATACCAGCAGGTCCTTGAATATGCTGAGATTTTGGATATTCCATTTGCATATACAACAAATGGGATTGATTTAATCGAAGAAGATATGATACTTCATAAAAATAATGACAAATTAAAAATGCAAGACTTTCCATACCCCGAAGAGCTATGGGATAGATATATCAAGGAAAAAGGGTTATCAGAAGATGAAGTTAGATTAATCAATCAGCCTTATTATATTGATGCATCTAAAGTTAAACCTAAAAAGCCAAGATACTATCAAAGAATTGCTATTAACAGAGTAATTGATGCAATAGCCCAGGGAAAGAACAGGATGCTTCTTGTTATGGCAACGGGAACGGGCAAAACATTTACTGCATTTCAGATTGTATGGAGATTATGGAAGAGTAAAACAAAAAAGAAAATCCTGTATTTGGTTGACAGGAATGCACTTGCAGATCAGACCATGCAGAAGGATTTCAAACCATTTGTAGATGCTGGTGTTATGGTGAAAATGAAAAGTGCAAATATAAAGAAGGATACCGCTTATGAGGTATATACAGCACTTTATCAACAGTTAAAGAGTAAAGATAAGGATTATTATAAGGAACTTCCGCCTGATTTTTTTGATATGATTATTGTGGATGAGTGTCATAGGGGTTCCGCTGATCTGGATTCTAATTGGCATGAAATATTGGAATATTTTGGTTCAGCAACACAGCTTGGACTGACTGCTACACCAAAAGAAACAGAAGATGTGTCAAATATCAACTATTTCTGTGCGGAAACAGATGATAAGCCTTTATATACCTATTCATTGAAACAGGGTATTGAGGATGGCTTTCTTGCTCCATATAGGGTTATTTCTGTAGAACTCAATATTGATAAAGAAGGCTACAGACCACCATCAGGTAAATTGGATGTAGAGGGTAATCCTGTAGAAGAAAGAGTCTATACACAAAAAGACTTTGACAGAACTATAGTAGTGGAAGAACGACAGGAGATTGTTGCAAGAAGAATCACAGATTATATGAAAGAAAATGATTGCAGGTATGCAAAGACAATCGTGTTCTGTGAAAATATTGACCATGCGGATGCGATGGTTTTAAAGCTGAAAAACCTCAATTCAGATTTGGTGCAGGAAAACAGCAAATACATAATGAAAATTACAGGTGACGATGAAATTGGAAAGGCAGAATTGGAGAATTTTACTGATCCGAATACAAAGTATCCTGTTATTGCAGTTACAAGCAAATTAATGTCAACAGGTGTTGATTCAGAGACCTGCGAACTGATTGTTTTGGATAAGTCTATTGGTTCTATGACGGAATTTAAGCAGACAATCGGCAGAGGAACAAGAATTAACGAAAACTTTACGATTGATGAAGAAAAAAAGAGCAAACTGCATTTTACCATCTTAGATTTCAGGTCAAATTACCATCAGTTTGAAGATCCAGAATTTGATGGAGAGCCTGTTGCAGTTATGGAAGTGGGAGAAGATGGTTCATTCCCAAAGGGAAGCCCACAAAAGGAAACAGATGAAAATGATGAGAATGATGAGAATAAGGATAAAGGTAAGTCAAAAGGACATATTCAAAAAGTAAAAGTGAATGGGGTGGATGTAACTATTGATGGGGAAGAAGTTCGCTATACAGATGAGAATGGAAATCTTGTCAAACAGAACATTGAAAGCTGTGTAAAGAATAATATTTTGACACAGTATCCGACATATCAAGATTTTTATGTTTCCTTCAAAACATCAGATGATAAAGATGGAATGACTATGGATTTGTTGCTAGAGAAATCTTATGTAAGAAAAATCAGTGAGACAGTAGGATATTATATTGATAAATTCGATATTGTCGGACTTGTCGGGTATAAGCAACCGCCTAAATCCAAAGAAGAAAGGCTGCAGAAAGTTTATGATGCAGGCATTTTGGATGAGCTGGATATTGAAAAAAGGGATATCATTCAGACTATTTTGAATGAATACAAGACAGAGGATTTTTCAAAACTGAAAGATATTACGGTATTTAATCTGCCTGTATTCAAAGAGAAGGGTTATACATCCATGAAAATATTGAAAAATGTTTTTGGTGGAAATAAAAAGAACTTTATTGACTTAATGAAACAGATAGAAAAAGTGTTATATTAAACAACGAGGGGAAAAGAAGTTATGGCATTAGCTACATTAATAAAAAGATTGCAGGACATTATGCGCGGAGATGCAGGTGTCGGTGGGGATGAGCAGAGATTATCCCAAATTGTATGGATATTGTTTCTGAAGATATTTGATTATAAAGAGGAAGAGTGGGAACTTACACAAGATAATTATGTTCCAATCATTCCAATAGGATACCGTTGGAGGGACTGGGTAACATCTACTTCTGTAAAGGACCAGATGACAGGGGAAGAACTGATTGATTTTGTTAATAACAAGCTGTTCAGAGTGTTGTCAGGAGATGCTGTTAAGAATGAAAAAGGAGAAGATGTATACCTTTTTACAAGATCGGACAGAGCCTCTCTTATTGTGAGAGAGTTAATGAAGGAATCTACTAATTTTATGAAAAATGGAGTTCTTCTTAGACAGCTTCTTAATATCTTTGATGAAATTGACTTTTCTGATTATAACGAAAGACATGCGTTCAACGATATTTATGAAACATTGCTGAAAGGTCTGCAGAAGAATAACGGAGAATTTTATACTCCTAGAGCGATTACATCTTTTGTTGTGGATAAGGTTAATCCCAAGATTGGAGAAAAGGTTGCAGATTTCGCATGTGGTACAGGAGGTTTTCTTGTAGATGCACTTCATCATGTGGAAGATGCAGGAATCAAGGTAGAAGACTTACCAAAACTGCAGCATTCCTTTTATGGAGTGGAAAAGAAGCAGCTTCCTTATATGCTCTGTACAACGAATATGCTGTTAAATGACATTGCAGAGCCAGATATAATGCATGATAATTCGTTGGAACAGGATGTAAGAAGATATACAGATGAAGATAAGTTTGATGTTATCCTGATGAATCCCCCTTATGGAGGTTCAGAGCTTGAAATCGTGCAAAAGAATTTTCCTGCTGAACTTAGAAATTCAGAGACAGCAGACCTTTTTATGATAGAGATTATGTATCGTCTTAATAAGAATGGAAGATGTGGAGTAGTTCTCCCTGATGGTTTTATTTTTGGAACTGACAATAGCAAAAGTGCGATTAAAAAGAAGCTGTTAGAGGAATTCAATTTACATACAATAATAAGATTGCCAGGGAGCTGTTTTGCCCCATATACAAGTATTGCAACAAATTTGCTTTTCTTTGATAAGACAGAACCCACAACGGATGTATGGTTTTACAGATTTGACTTACCAAACGGACAGAAATTCTCTATGAAAAAGAATCCTATGACAAGGGAGAAAATGTCTGCACTTGATGAGTGGTGGGATAATCGTGTAGAGATTAAAGACGAAAAAGAGGATAGTTCCATGACAGAGACTTGGAAAGCAAGAAAAGTTTCTGTTGAAGAAATCGTTGCAAATAATTATAGCTTAGATTTTTGTGATTTCCCGAATGAAGAAAAAGTGATTCTTTCCCCGAAAGAAACGATAGAAAACTTCAAAGCGGAAAGAGAAAGACTTGATCGAAAGATGGATGCAAAGCTACAAGAGATTATGGATATGTTGGGAGTATAGTTATGGTATTAGCAGAAGATTTAAGACAAGCGGTGCTGCAGGCCGCATTACAGGGGAAGCTGACAGAACAGCTTGAAACAGATAGTGATGTGGATGAATTTGTAGTCCAGATTAAGAGAACAAAAAAAGATTTGGTTGATGCAAAAGCAATAAAAAAGGAATCAAATATTTCCGATATATGTGAAGAGGAATTCCCTTGCAGTATTCCCGATAATTGGAGGTTTGAAAAATTAGGAAATCTTTTTTATATAGAAAGAGGGGCTTCTCCCAGACCTATATCAGCATATATTACCACAGCAAAAGATGGAGTGAATTGGGTAAAAATAGGCGATACAGAAGTGGGTGGAAAATATGTTAATTTTACAAAGGAAAAAATAACAAAAGAGGGGGCAGAAAAAAGCAGAGCTGTAAAAGTTGGAGATTTTATTTTTTCTAATTCAATGAGTTTTGGAAGACCATATATTATGAATATTGATGGTTGTATACATGATGGATGGAATGTGATACATAATATTCACTCTGTTGATAGCGATATAAAAGAATTTAATCAAGACTATTTATATTATGTTTTAAGTTCTATGATGTTAAAACAACAAATTATTGACAAAGCAGAGGGCGGTGTTGTTAAGAATATAAGATCGGATAATTTAAGGGATTTAGTTATGCCAATTCCTCCAATCGAAGAACAGCAGAGAATTGTTGATAAAATCAATGAGATAATGCCGAAAATTGATGAATATGAGAAGATTGAAAAAGAGTTGGAAGCATTAAAAAAGGAGTTCCCGAATAACATGAAAGATGCATTGCTTCAAGCTGCTATGCAGGGAAAATTGACTGAGCAGTTGGAAAGTGATAGTAGTGTGGATGAATTATTGGCATCAATTAGAAAAGAGAAAGAAGAATTGATTGCACAAAAGATAATTAAAAAAGAGAAGCCTTTATCAGATATTGAGGAAGAAGAGATTCCGTTTGATATTCCTGAAAATTGGAAATGGGTAAGAATGGGAAATGTTGGAACATTGACACGGGGGAGTGGAATAAAACGAAATGAAGTTACAGAAGCAGGATTTCCATGTGTCAGATATGGTGAATTATATACGACATATAAGACCAGATTTGATGTTGCCGTTTCACATACATCTAAAGAATTGTTTGACAAATCACAAAAGGTTAATAGAAATGATATCTTAATGGCATTAACAGGAGAAAACAATTTTGACATTGCATTAGCTTTGGCATATGTTGGAGATGAAACAGTCGCTATGGGAGGGGATCTAACAAGGTGGTCTAATCATCATATGAATCCATTGTATCTTGTGTATACTATGAATTCATCATATGCAATTCATAAAAAAAGTGAAATGGCAAAAGGAGATATTATTGTACATATTTCTAATGAGAAATTATCAACTATTTTGCTCCCTATTCCGCCGATAGAGGAACAAAATAGGATAGTGGTGAAACTGGATACCTTGTTGCCATTATGTGAGGCTTTGAAGGAAGTCTAAATTGTTATTATGAAGCTATATATGGAGGTGCTACATTGATGAAAGTGAATATATTTTTATCATATTGTTGGGATGATTCAAGTGAAGCTGATAGAATTTATGACTATTTTAAGAGAGATCAAAATATTGAATTACATAGAGACAAAATTGACATTAAGAAATGGGGAAGCATAAAAGAATATATGCAATCTATTAACAATATGGATTATACAATTCTTCTTATTTCGGATTCATATTTGAAATCGGCTAATTGCATGTATGAAGTTTTGGAAGTAATGCGAGATAGAAATTATAAAGATAAGATTTTCCCTGCTGTTATAGATTCGGGGGCATATATGATCCCATTATTAGGATAGACTATGTGAAATATTGGGAAGATGAATTTATTAAGTTGAGGGAAAAATTAGATGGACTTAGTGTACAAAATTTAGGTAGATTGCCTGAAGATTTGAAACGGAGACAGGATATTTCTTCTAATATTGCAGAGTTCTTGGATGTTGTTTCCGATATGAACAATCCTAATATTGCAGATGTTTGTATAGGCATCAGAGAAAAATTGTGTCAGAAAGGTTTTCTTGGAAATGGAAGAAGCCAGATTAGTAATGCGAATGATATATTTGCAACATTGGGAATACCAAAAACAAAATTTAATGCTGAGCCGACAGACTTGGAGATAAGTCAATTTGTAAGAGACAGTTTTAATCAAATTGTGAAGTTGTTATCACAATTATGTCAGCAATATCAAACTCAAAATGCATGGGTACAAGTTCAGATTGAACAGGTTGATACAAGAACTATGATTTATCAATTCTATAGAAATGGACAGTTGGCGAGAGGATTGAAATTGTTTTTGAGTAATATGCTTGGCGGTGGAAGAGAAAATATTGGCTTATCTGATAACACAATGTCATTTGGCGGTGGAAATTCGTGGAATGGTATGTACGATGCAAAATTTATAGATGGAGAATTAAAACTGTATGCAACAATGTCATTTATGACTAGCCAAAAGGCAATGACGGTAGAAGAGGTTGTAGCGGATATTTGGGAACATTATATACGAATATATCTGGAAAGATAGGGGGATTTCTGTATGTATGAGAGTGAACTTATAAATAAAGTGGAAGAAGGCAAAGTGTATAAAAGAGGGGGAATTTTAGACAACAAAGGGAATCATGTGGAGACGGTATGTTTGCTTTCCAAACTTGAAGCAAAACGGAATATAGAAGTGGAATTGAAAATGAGCGAGATGGATTCGACGGTTGCGGTGAGCAGAGTACGAAAGGAATAGAGAAGCAATTGTATGATAAAAGTGCAACGGGTGTTTTATAATTTAGAAATAGGGTGTTTGAGTGAATAATAACTATGGAGCAGAAATCAAATATCATTATTTATACAACAGAAGATGGTTTGACAAAAATTGAAACGGCTTTTGACGAAGATACTGTATGGTTATCCATTGACCAGATGGCCGAATTATTCCAAAGAGATAAATCGACGATTTCAAGGCATATAAAAAACGTCTTTTCTGAAGGAGAGTTAGTGAGAGAATCAGTTGTTGCAAATTTTGCAACAACTGCGGCAGATGGAAAAACTTATCAGGTTGACTATTATAATTTGGACGTCATTATTTCTGTGGGCTATCGTGTGAAATCCAAGCGTGGTACACAGTTCAGAATTTGGGCAATCAATATACTGAAAGAGTATATGCGAAAAGGCTTTGCACTAGATGATGAGCGATTGAAAAATCTGGGTGGCGATGGTTATTTTAAAGAATTACTCGAACGGATCAGAGACATCCGTGCTTCCGAAAAGGTATTTTATAGACAAGTTTTGGAAATTTACGCTACCAGTATTGATTATGATCCAAAGGCAGAAATATCTATCCTTTTCTTTAAAAAGGTGCAGAACAAAATTCATTATGCCATTCATGGTCAGACGGCAGCTGAGGTTATTTACACACGTGCAGATGCTGAAAAAGAGTTCATGGGACTTACAACATTTGTGGGAAATCAACCAACCTTAAAAGAAGCTGTTGTTGCTAAAAACTATTTAAGTGAAAAGGAACTTCGGGCAATGGGGCAGCTTGTGTCTGGGTATTTGGATTTTGCAGAGCGTCAGGCGGAACGTGAACAGGTAATGACTATGAAGGATTGGGCAGAATATCTGGATCGTATACTTACAATGAGTGGAGAACAGTTGTTACAGGGAAATGGAAATATTTCTCATAAGCAAGCAGCTGATAAAGCAACAGAAGAATATAAGAAATATAAAGCAAGAACCATCAGTGATGTAGAAGAGGATTATTTGAACTCTATAAAAATATTGGAACAAAAGACAGATAAAAAATAATAGGTGCTTCGTTTATTGGAGTATTATATTCGGCATGAGAACCTTTATCAGGAGCGTGAAGGAAACCGCAGTGTATCCAGAAATTTTATTTTAAAAGAGTATATGAAAAAAGGCTTTGCAATGAATGATGGCAGCTTAAAACGATTGGGTGGAGAGACTATTGCAATCAATCCCCACATAAAGTAAGATAAAAGAGGCGGGAGTCTAAGGAGGAACAGCATTGTTGAATATACTGCGGCGTTTTTCGACAGAGGAAAAGACAACGGGCAGATCTGCCGGAAGAAAGTACGGACCCGGACAGAAGGATACGCTTACGGGTGCGGCGAACAGAAATGCTTTTCAGAAGATAGTGGAGAATGCACTGACAGGCGAGCATACGCGCGGCTGCCTTCTTTTGGTGGATGTGGACTGCATGAGGGAGATCAATGAGAATTTCGGCAGGGAGATGGGCGATCATGTTTTACAGAATGTCTTTGCCACATTACAGGAAAATTTCAGGGGCGGGGACGGCATAGGGAGACTTTCGGAGGATTCCTTCGGTATCTGGATCGATGGGCTTTCCGCCGATCAGGTGGGCGGTATCCGCCGTCGGATCGCGATTGTGAATGATAAGCTTTTGCATGGCGGGACAGGGCTCCCCAAGGTTACCCTGAGCGCGGGAGCGGCTCTGGGCGAATCCGGCGAGAGCTATAAGGAGATATTCAGGCAGGCGCAGAAAGTGCTGCACCGCGTCAAGGAAGGCGGCAGGTGCGGCTGCGAAGTGTATACAAATTAAGAGGAGAGATGAATCATGGGCGGCTTTTTTGGAGTGGCATCAAAGGAGAATTGTATTTTTGATCTTTTTTTCGGGACAGACTATCATTCCCATCTGGGAACCAGACGGGCCGGTATGGCGCTGTATGATGAGAAGGAGGGCTTTAACAGGGCGATCCATAATATCGAGAATACGCCGTTTCGCACAAAGTTTGACAAGGATGTAAACAAGATGAACGGCACGCTGGGGATTGGCTGCATCTCGGACTATGAACCCCAGCCGCTGATCATCCGCTCCCATCATGGCACTTACGCGATCACCACAGTGGGTAAGATCAACAATAAGGATGCGATTGTATCGGAGATTTTTCAGAACGGCAAGGGGCATTTTCTTGAGATGAGCGGGGGAGATATTAACTCGACGGAACTGGTGGCGGCTGTGATCAACCAGAGAGATAACCTGATCGAGGGTATTCAGTATGCGCAGCAGCTGATTGACGGTTCTATGACCATGCTTGTTATGACGCCGAAGGGAATTTATGCGGCGAGGGACCGGATGGGACGCACGCCGGTTGCCGTCGGAAAAAGAGAGGACGCTTTCTGTGTGTCCTTTGAGAGCTTCGCCTATCTGAATCTGGGTTATGTGCCGGAGCGGGAACTGGGGCCTGGGGAGATTGCCATTGTGACGGCGGAGGGAGTTAAAACGTTGGCAGCGCCCGGCAGGGACATGAAGATATGCACCTTCCTGTGGGTTTATTACGGCTATCCGTCCTCTTCCTACGAAGGCGTCAGCGTGGAGGAGATGCGTTACCGGTGCGGGGCCATGCTTGCAAAGCGCGACGATGCGGAGCCGGACAACGTGGCGGGAGTGCCTGATTCCGGTACGGCTCATGCCATTGGCTATGCCAACGAGTCGGGGATTCCTTTTTCCAGACCTTTTATCAAGTACACGCCCACCTGGCCGCGGTCCTTCATGCCCACCATTCAGAGTAAGCGCGATCTGATTGCCAGGATGAAGCTGATTCCTGTACACGATCTGATCAAGGGCAGGAAACTTCTTCTGATCGACGATTCCATCGTGCGCGGTACACAGCTTCGTGAGACGACGGAGTTTCTCTATCAGAGCGGTGCGAAAGAAGTACATATCCGCCCTGCCTGCCCGCCGCTTCTCTACGGCTGTAAATATCTGAATTTTTCACGTTCCACTTCGGAGATGGAGCTGATCACCCGTCAGGTGATTAAGGAGATTGAGGGGGAGAACAAGTACCCGAATCTCTCGGTCTATGCGGATCCGGACAGTGCTGAATATGGCCGGATGCTTGAAAAGATCAGGGAAAAACTGAAATTTACCACGCTTCGCTATCATCGTCTGGATGATATGATGGAGTCTGTGGGCATCGATAAATGTAAACTTTGTACCTACTGTTGGGACGGGCGGGAATAGCAACGCGAGAAGAACTTCCAGCCATTCACAGCAAAGGCTGTTTCGTGGGGGAGTTCTAAATCTCGCGTGGGAGAACGCCCTAAATGGGCATTCTCCGCTTAACGAAAGGAACATGCATAAATGTTTTTCAAGTGTAAGAACTGTGGCGGCAACACTGTGTACGCGCCGGACAAAAAAAGGATGTACTGCCCCCACTGTGAGAGTACGGACAGTGAGGAGAAAATAGAGGACAATTCTCTGGTGCAGTGCGCAAACTGCGGCGCGCCGCTGCAGATGTCGGAGTATACCTCCGCCTGCAGATGCGGACACTGCGGCATGTATCTGATTTTTGACGAGCGGGTAAGCGGGTCCTATGAGCCCCACATGATTCTGCCTTTCCGTGTGAGCAGAGAGCAGGCGGCGGCGCATTTGGAGAGTGAGTTTTCGAACCGTCTCTTTGCACCGTCTGATTTTATGTCTGCCAAAAGTCTGGAGAAAATGGAGGGGATCTATGTGCCCTTCTGGCTCTATGACTATGATGTCAACTATGATTTTGCTGGGGAGGGCACGAGAATCCGAACCTGGAGAAGCGGAGACACGGAGTATACGGAGACTTCCTATTATGAGGTCATTCGTAAAATGAATGCGGATTTTGAGCGGGTTCCCGCGGATGCTTCCTTTGTCATGGAGGACGGCATTATGGATCTGATGGAACCCTATAACTATCAGGAGCTTACAGGGTTTGTACCCAAATATATGTCAGGGTTTCTGGGCGAAAGATACAATCAGCCGGCGGAGGAGCTGGCAGTCCGGGCGGCCGGTAAGGTGAAGGAGGCTTCGGAGAACCTTTTGCAGAGCTCTATAGCCGGCTATACCACGATGCGCACCTATCATAAAAATTTGAACCTGCAAAAGAAAGATACCTGTTATGTTTTGATGCCCGTTTGGCAGTATGTCTATCGTTACAGGGATAAGACATATCTGTACCATGTCAACGGACAGACCGGAAAGGTAGTCGGGGCGACGCCTGTTTCCAAAGAGAAGGTGATTGCGTACGGAGTATCGGTGTTTGCAATGGTGACGGCAATCTGTGGTTTGGCGGTTCATGTGCTTGAGATTTTGTAGAAGGGAAAGACAGAGACGGTGAAAGAATACGTTCGTTATTTCAAATGGGTTTACATAATATTGGCGGCAGCGGCGATTTTTGCCATCGCGCTTCATGTGGGACACTGGGGCGTTTCCAGAGCGGTGGATTACCAGAGGACAAACAAGTCATGCGAGACGGGGGAACGGGTTTTTGACTATGCGGACGTACTCTCCGACAAGGAGGAGAATAAGCTGCGGGCGCTGATCGCCAGACGGGAGAAACAGACAGGCTGCGATATTGTGCTTGTCACCCTGAATGAGCCTTTGGGGGAATACGCGAGGGCCATAGAGCCGGGCGCCCCTTCGAATGAGTATGTGAGGGTGTATGCGGAGACCCAGTGGGAGGAGATGGGATTTGGATATGACAAGCCGGATGGCGACGGCGTGATGCTGGTGGACAACTGGTCCAGAGAGGACGACGGTATGATCCATACATGGTTTTGCACCACCGGGAGAGCCAGAGATGCCTACTACACCGAAGATATCGATCATCTTCTGGATCGTGTATACCGTTATGTGGAAAAGAACCCTTACCGTGCCTACAGGACATATGTGAACGACTTTTATCACGATATGACGGGGTGGCGGGCGTTTCACCTGAGTGTGCCGGGATTTGTCCCATGGCTGATTGGACTGGCGGCATGTGTTATATTTGTATTACTCAACTGGAACGCCAAAGAAGGGAAAAAGACCACTACAGCTACCACTTATGTGGCGGGCAGACAGCCGGACTTCCGTGTATCTGAGGACAGGTTCCTGCGAAAGACCGTGACGAGGCGAAAGATTCAGACGAGCAGCGGAGGCGGTGGAGGCGGCCGCAGCCACGGCGGCGGGGGCGGCCATCACGGCGGAGGCGGTCACAGCCGGTAACTGATTGGGCGCGAAGCGCTCAATCGGGAGAATGTGGCACGTTCTCCCGAAAATGAAAGAAACCACACAAAGAAGGGCGGGTGCATGTGCACACGCCCTTCGTAATTCACATCAATATGAATTTCCTTACGCCATCTTGTTTACGGCAAGAGTCATGCGGGAAACTTTTCTGGCAGAGGTGTTTTTGTGGTATACACCCTTTTTGGTGGCCTTGTCAAGTGCGGAAGTAGCGGCGAGCAGCGCGCTCTGTGCAGCTTCCTTATCCTGTGCGTCGATGGCAGCGTACACTTTCTTGATCGCTGTCTTAACACCGGACTTGATGGATTTGTTTCTTTCAGCCTTGGTCCTGTTTACCAGAATTCTCTTTTTCGCGGATTTGATATTAGCCATAACTTCCTCCATTCAACACATTTATACTTTTATGCTGCTTCTTATAAAAACGTGTCTCATTAAAGACGGACACGGACGTTTTAATGGAAAGACACGCATATTATTTTAGAATATGGAAATGGGGATGTCAATACATATTTTGTTTATTTTTGCAAAAAATAGAAAAGAAAATGGGCAGGCGGAAAGAAGACGCATAAAATATAATAGCTGCAAAAGAAAAGTAAGCGGCTGCGAATTGTGGAAAGGAATGGATATCGATATGGATAGCTGGTCAAATGTCAGGACTGACTTGGCGTTGGAAGCCAGAGAAAGTATTGGGGAAAAGGAGTCCGGGCTTCACGGCGTTGCGGTGGAGGAACGCTATGATGAGGAGAGCGACGTGCATATTACCCGGGTGGTCATAGAGACAAAAAACGGGGCCAGGGCCCTTGGGAAACCGATGGGAACTTATATTACGCTGGAGGCGCCCGCCATGACAGAGCCGGAGGAGGACTATCATCAGGAAATTTCGGCAATTCTGTCGGAGGAAATCAGAAGTATTCTGGCAAATCCGGATAAGGAGCAGTCCATTCTGGTGGTGGGGCTCGGAAACCGGGAGGTGACGGCGGATTCTCTGGGCCCAAATGTGGTAGATAACCTCTTTGTCAACAGGCACATAGTGATGGAGTACGGTAAGGTGGCCTACAACCGGACGAAAATGCATCTGGTTAGCAGTCTGGTGCCGGGGGTTATGGCCAAGACAGGCATGGAGTCCGCGGAGATCATCAAGGGAGTGATCGGGGAGACGAAGCCCGATCAGGTGATTGTGATTGATGCGCTGGCGGCCCGGTCAACCAAGCGTTTAAACCGCACGATCCAGATTACAAACACGGGAATTCATCCCGGCTCCGGTGTGGGTAACCACAGAAATGCCATCACCGAGGAAACCCTGCACATTCCTGTGCTGGCGCTGGGAGTACCGACAGTGGTGGATGCGGCGACCATCGTGGGCGACGCCATGGGAGAGCGCCCGGCAACGCTTAAGGAATTAAACAATATGTACGTCACAACGAAGGACGTGGATCAGCAAATCCGCCAGATCAGCCATATTATCTGTGACGGGATTAATGGCGCTTTGAACTTCTGAGAGGAAGAGTAGGTATGAAGTCCTGTTCGCGGCGCATATATCTTAATATGTGCATGAAAAGAAGGGGACTCAAAATTTTTTTAATATCGATTGTTATTATATCTCTCGTATTCGGATGCGTGGAACTGTTGCGGGAACGGGAGGAAAAGCCGGCAGTCCGGCCTCTGCATGAAATGGCCGGCCGGCTGGTGATGGAGCCTTATCTGCCCGGTATTTGCAGGATGTGTGAAGGAAGCCGCCAGACGTCAGAGGACAGTTCTTTTCTGAAAGGGCTCCTCTCCCAGTATCCGGGGCTGCTTTATGCCTGGGAGAACGGGGAGAACAATGTGACGGAGAGCGATTACGCCAGACTTTTTCTTTCTGAGGGCAGCGACGAGGATCACAAAGGACTGCCGGAGGAGGCTTTGGA
Organism: uncultured Lachnospiraceae bacterium; assembly: GCA_947037115.1. GTDB lineage: Bacteria > Bacillota > Clostridia > Lachnospirales > Lachnospiraceae > UBA3282. Next base: position 3,977 of record CAMQTN010000028.1, on the reverse strand, counting down.
CTATGACGATGACGCCATGCATCTGGAGAAAAGTCTGGAGTCGGCTTTTTTGAAAGAAAACAGTAGTTATTTAACGGCGCAGCAGGAGGCACAGGAGCAGGAGGAGCAGGAAACGGATACGCAGGGACAGCCTTTTGCCCCGGTGGAGGAGAAGAGCTACCGCTATCAATGGGAGGAGCTGGCTTCCTACGAGGCGCTGATCAAGGCATTCTATGCTGTGGACAGCACAACCGTGGCAGGGGAGGAGCTTTTGCGGGCGGATGCGCTTCTGGAGAGGGATATGCGGATACAGGGGAGTGCGGACGAACCGCAGATTCTGATTTACCATACCCATTCCAGAGAGAGTTTTGCAGATTCTGTTGCGGGGGATGAAAACAGCGGTATTCTGGGGGCCGGAGAATATCTGGCCACGCTTTTGCGGGAATATGGCTACAATGTGATACATAATACGGACTGCTATGATGAGGAGAGGGACTATGCCTACAGCAATTCCCTGCCTGCCCTGGAGGCAATTCTGGAAGAGTACCCCTCCATAGAGGCCGTGATTGACCTGCACAGGGATGCGATGCCGGAGGACAGGCGTCTTGTGACGGATATTCAGGGACGCCCCACTGCGCAGTTTATGTTTTTTAACGGACTGTGCCGCACAAAGAAGGGGGCGATTGAACAGTTGGAAAATCCCTATCTTGCGGATAATCTGGCTCTGTCTTTTCAAATGCAGGCGGCCTGCAACGAATACTATCCCGGGATTGCCCGCAGAATCTATCTGAAAGCCTACCGTTACAATATGCACCTTTGTCCGAAATCTCTTTTGATCGAGCTGGGGGCGCAGAACAATACGGAGGAGGAGATCCGCAATGCCTGCGAGCCGCTGGCGCATGTGCTGGATCTGGTTTTCAGCGGCAGGGAGCCGGAGCGGGAAACGGGCGGCGGCTGAGAATGCGACGGCTCAGATGCAGGGATTGGTGTGGACATTCGATGACGGATTTGATATACTGTTTTAACAGTTCAGCCAGACCGAATCTGACAGGCAAATCGTGCTTGCACGAATTTGACAGGCAGATGATGGTCTGAGGGAACGCCCGTACATGAACAAAAGAAGCTGCGAAGCAGCGGAGAGCGCCGAAGGCGCGTTTTGTGAATGGGCGTGAGCTGAACGTTATAGAGAGGATAACAGATATGACGATAGACCAGAGCAAAATCAGGAATTTTTGTATTGTTGCCCACATTGACCACGGCAAGTCCACACTGGCGGACAGGATTATAGAAAAGACGGGGCTTCTGACAAGCCGTGAAATGCAGGCGCAGATACTGGACAATATGGATTTGGAGCGGGAGAGGGGCATTACCATCAAGGCCCAGACCGTCCGCATCATCTATCAGGCGAAGGACGGGAACGAATATATCTTTAACCTGATCGACACCCCCGGGCATGTGGATTTTAATTATGAAGTGAGCCGCGCACTGGCGGCCTGCGACGGGGCGATTCTGGTGGTGGACGCCGCCCAGGGGATCGAGGCCCAGACGCTGGCCAATGTGTATCTGGCGCTGGATCACGATCTGGACGTCTTTCCGGTGATCAACAAGATCGATCTGCCAAGCGCCGAGCCGGACCGGGTGAAGGACGAGATCGAGGACGTCATCGGCATCGAGGCGCAGGATGCGCCGTTGATTTCGGCCAAGAACGGCATCGGTATCGAGGATGTGCTGGAGGCGGTCGTGGAGAAGATTCCGGCCCCCGGCGGCAGTCCGGACAACCCGTTACAGGCGCTTATCTTTGACTCCGTGTACGATTCCTACAAGGGTGTGATCGTCTTTTGCCGGATCAAGGAAGGCAGGGTCAGGAAAGGCACAAAGATTAAAATGATGGCCACCGGCGCGGCCGCAGAGGTGGTGGAAGTCGGATATTTCGGCGCGGGCCAGTTCATTCCCTGCGACGAGCTTTCGGCTGGGATGGTTGGCTATTTGACCGCGTCCATCAAAAATGTGAAAGACACCGCCGTTGGCGACACGATCACGGATATGGAACATCCCTGCGACAAGCCGCTGCCCGGCTACAAGAAGGTCAACTCCATGGTGTACTGCGGCATGTATCCGGCGGACGGCGCGAAATACCCGGATCTGCGGGACGCGCTGGAAAAGCTGAAGCTGAATGACGCATCATTAAATTATGAGCCGGAGACCTCCATTGCACTCGGATTTGGCTTCCGCTGTGGTTTTCTGGGGCTTCTGCATCTGGAAATCATTCAGGAGCGGCTGGAGAGAGAGTACAATCTGGATCTTGTGACCACTGCGCCCGGCGTTATCTACCGGGTTTATAAGACCAACGGGGAGATGATCGAGCTGACGAACCCGTCAAACCTGCCGGATCCCTCCGAGATCGACTACATGGAGGAACCTGTGGTCAGCGCGGAGATTATGGTGACGACAGAGTTTATCGGCCCCATCATGCAGCTGTGTCAGGAGCGGAGAGGCCGTTATATCAGCACGGAGTACATTGAGGCGTCCAGAGCCCTTTTGAAATACGAGCTTCCTTTAAACGAGATTATTTATGACTTTTTTGATGCGTTAAAATCCCGGTCCAGGGGATACGCATCCTTTGACTATGAACTGAAAGGGTATGAGCAGTCGAAGCTGGTGAAGCTGGATATCCTGATCAATCATGACGAGGTGGACGCGCTCTCCTTCATTGTCCATGCGGACAGCGCTTACGAGCGCGGCAGGAGGATGTGCGAAAAGCTGAAGGAGGAGATTCCCAGACACCTATTTGAGATACCGATTCAGGCGGCGGTGGGAGGAAAGATCATTGCCAGAGAGACGGTCAGGGCCATGAGAAAGGACGTCCTCGCCAAGTGTTACGGCGGAGATATCACCCGAAAGAAGAAGCTGCTTGAAAAGCAGAAGGAAGGTAAGAAGCGCATGCGCCAGGTGGGCAATGTGGAGATCCCTCAGAGCGCTTTTATGAGTGTGCTGAAACTGGACGACAACTAGAGGCGGGCAGGAGGCATGCGGGCGCTGTTGGGCCCCGCAGAGGAAAAGATGAGAGAGCTGAGTATCTATATTCACATTCCGTTCTGTGTCAGAAAATGTCTGTACTGCGACTTTCTCTCCGCTTCCGCGGATGCGGGAAAGATGGAGAGTTATGTAAACTTGCTGCTTCGGGAAATAAAAGAACAATCGCTATTTTATGGAGATCACCGCGTGATCTCCATCTTTCTGGGCGGCGGCACGCCTTCCCTGCTCCCTGCGGAGGCGGCGGGGCGGATTCTGGGACAGATCAGGGAAAATTATCCGGTGGCGGCAGATGCGGAAATCACGATGGAATGCAATCCGGGCACCGTCACGGCGGAGAAACTGGGAAATTACACAGCACATGGCATTAACCGTCTCAGTCTCGGTTTGCAGTCCACGGAGGACGAAGAACTGGCACGCATCGGACGAATCCACAGTTACCGCGATTTTCTGGAGACGTATACGCTGGCGAGAGAGGCGGGCTTTCGCAATATCAATATTGACCTGATGGCGGCGCTGCCCGGACAGAGCGTGGGTTCCTACAGGAGGACGCTGGAGCGGGTGGTAAAACTTTCACCGGAGCACATCTCCGCTTACAGTCTGATTCTGGAGGAAGGAACTCCGCTTTATGTAAACCAATCGTGCTATACTTTTCCCACGGAGGACGAGGACCGGGAGATGTATGCGCTTACGGGAAAGTATCTGGCAAAGGCGGGGTATCAGCGTTATGAGATCTCCAATTATGCGAGGGACGGCTTTGCATGCCGCCACAACCGGGTTTATTGGCGAAGAGGCGATTATGTCGGCTTTGGTCTTGGCGCCTCCTCCATGGTGGAAAATGTCCGGTGGAGAAATCCGAAGGAGCATGAGGCCTACGCGGTTTATGTGGATCATCTGGGAAAACGGAGGAGCGGACAAGATGTTTCGAACCATGTGGCAGGGGCTGCGGGGGCGGCTGTCTGGGC
>CAMQTN010000027.1 GCA_947037115.1 uncultured Lachnospiraceae bacterium | reverse complement strand
ACATAAGATGCCAGGCGGAACCACTTTACCGCATCCGGTATTTCCCTTCCCATCTTTCTGGAAAGCGCGCCTGTTACCACAACCAACAGTAAAACGGGGCTTACCATACTGGAAATACTGAATGTGACTCCCGTCAATCCCGCCAAAGAGACAGGGAGCGTAAAGCAGTATCCAATCATCAGCAAAAGCGGGGCACAGGGCGTCATGCCATAAGTCAGCCCTGCCGCAAGCATTGGAACAAAACCTGACTTTCCAACCGTTTTTTTGCACGCCTTACAGCCGCTGCATTTTTTCTGTTTTTTCAGCTCCAAAAACCATCGAATTGCCAGCGCCACTCCAATCACGCTCATAGCCGCCTGCGAAAACAGCCGCAGATTAAAAGCGCCAATATAACCACTGTCACTGATAAACTGTCTGCTAATCAGTGCAGAAACCATACACAGCAGGGTAACGCTTACCATCTTGCCGAAAAAGAAACTGACAAATGACAAAATCCCTTTTTTCACACCGCCTGCATGGGACACCACATAAGTAGAAAGAAATGTGCCCACAACCGGGCTACAGCAGGTTCCGCATCCAAGTCCGACGGAAACAGCGGTTGTAAGCGCCGGAATAAGCAAAGAAGTCTTCATATCCCACCTCGCTCGCTGGCAATCAAAGCTGCGCCGACTGCACCGTTAAACTGCGGATATTTTGCCACATAAACATCTCTCATCATTTCTTCCTCAAAAGCCCTGTGTATGCCGATATTTAACGCACCTCCACCCGTCATTAAAATATCGCCTCCTTTTTCCGACTTTTTCATCATTTTGATAATCCGCTTCGCCATCGACAAATGCATCCCCGCCAGAATGTCGCGCCTGTCAACTTTTCTTGCCACAAGGGAAATCACTTCCGACTGCGCAAACACCACGCAGGTGCTATTGATGTCACACGGCGCAGTGCTTTCCAGGGAAAGCGGCCCCACCTGATCAATTGTCGTCTCCAGAATCTGCGCTATGACTTCCATAAACTTTCCTGTTCCAGCGGCGCACTTGTCGTTCATGGTAAAATTCTTCACCTGATAATTTGCGTCGAGATAAATAATCTTGCTGTCCTGCCCGCCAATATCAATGACCATGCCGGGACGGTATCCTTTGGGCGCAGTCACCCGCACCCCGTAAGCATGGGCCGTAATCTCCGAAATATCATCGTCGGCAGCCTCAAGAATTTTGCGGCTGTATCCGGTAGCCATAATGTAGCCTATATCTGTCCGGCTGATGCCGTATTTTTTACATAAGACTGCCACGATTTTTTTTGCCGTCCCGTTATTGTCAATTCCCGTAGGATATACCACGGTGCCGACTACCTTTTTATCTTTCATAAGGGCAGCTTTCAGATAGGTAGACCCGCCGTCCAGTCCAAGGTAATACTTGCCCAAAACCTTCACACCCTTTCTACTTCTTTATTGCCGTTCATGAACGGCTGCGTATTCTTTCAGCTTAATCAGTTCAATAAACGCCTCGATGCGGATACGGAGCTGTTCCACGTCTTCCTCATTGTAATCGCTTTCCACACGGATAATCGGAATATCCATTTTCCCCATCGCCTCCTCCATAAGCTGATATTCATAGTCATACACCAGACAGCCGCGCAGCACATGATAAATAACTCCCTGAATGTTATTTTCTCTTATCATCTGCTTAATCCGGTAAATACGCTGGCTGTTATCTACAAACACCGGACAGGTACAAGGCTTTGTGTACCTTGAGGCAAGGGCCCGCATCATCCCGTCAAAGCTGGGATCAATGACCGATACCGGATCGTACAGCCCACGCTCTCCCATGCAGGTTTCATCCGCCGCAAAAACACCGCCCATTTCCTCAATCAGAAGCGGAATCTTGATATTAGGAAATGCAATAGGCGAACCCGTCACCAGAATACGGGGCTGGTTTTTCCTGCTTACAAAATTCTCCTGCACTAACCGCAGTTTCATCTCTTCATTCAGCCTGTGCATCTGTTTCGCCCACATTTTGACAGGCATATAGGAATACGCATTCATCACCGACAGGATCTGCGTTCCGCTCATCAGCGCCGGGACATGCCTGCGGTATTTCAAAAATTCCGACATTTCATACTGTGCGTTTCCAACCATGTTAATCCCTTCCGCCAAAGACTTTGCCGTGACCTGTCTTCCCGTTTCCTTTTCCAGTATCGGAATCAGGCGGTACAGCTCTTTCAGAAAAACCTCTGTGTCGGCATCCTCCCTTTTCAATGGCGGAACCTGGAGCGGAACGGTATTTTTCACGGAATCAACCACTCCGGCTAATTTCTTTTTGCAGTCGCAGGTCACAGGCGCAACCAGCAGGGTACAGTTATCAAAGGCAGGCAGCACCTTCATCTTTCCAAATCCCATGACCGCCTTTACCAAAGGGCAGGCATCACGGGGAATATAATCGTCCCCGACAGAATACGCCGTATAGCTGCCTGAACACAGGCGCACAGGCATAGCGCCCGCGGCATAAACCAGCTCTGCCGGAACCATGACGCATAAGGTTCCGATGCTTTTCATATCTTCCGGCTTCTGTACATCCGTCAACCTGATATATACATTTTCCAGTACATCAAAAAACGGCTTCGCGGCATCCGGCATTTCGGAAAGTGCTTTTGCACGTTTCAGGTAAGATGCCGCCACCCGTGTGGACTTTCTTATAAATAATTCCCGCTGCCGTCCGTTGACCTCATCTGGCTCCGCCATTGCCTACCCCTCCTTTTTCCCCGAAAATTTTGACAGGAATGTTCTCCGCGACGACTGATAAATCGTCTTTCCACAAAACGTCATGGATAACGCATGATCCTCCGGGCATTTATGGATACATTCGCCGCACATCATACAGTCCACTGTCTGTATGTTTTCCTTTTCCCTCTCCGTGTAAATGCTTTTAATACGCATCGGACAGGCATGATAGCAGGCTCCGCATTCCGTACAGGAAGTACAGTCTTTTTTTAGTCTGAACAGGTTAAACCGCCTGAAAAGCCCCATCAGATACCCCATCGGACAGATTATGCACCAGAAACGTCTGATGAAAAAACTGCCCACTAAAATGACCACTGCAAAAAAGCCGCCAAGATATAAATTTGTCCAATAGCCGCCCTGCGCAGTTGTAAATCCTTTCAGCGGGCAGATGTCACAGAAATCCCCGCCTGTGAAGGCAAACCCCAAAAACAACAGTATCCACACCCATTTAACCGGCTGTAAAAAACGGTTGATCCGGTCCGTAACAACAATCGGACGGATATGTAAAGCCTGCCGCAGTTTATCCATCAAGTCCTGCAACAGACCAGCCGGACAAAGGAACCCGCAAAGAATACGCCCGAGAAAAATGAAACTCAGAAGTGTTGTCGCTATGAACATTGCCGCATATGCCATGTTGCGCTCAGGAAAGTCTGCGCCAAATCTTCCAAACAGCGCCGGAAGATGCGACAGATAATAACACGGGACTTCCGCCACCTGATCCAGATTAAACGGACAACTGAATACAGGTATGGAAATCTCATTCAACGTCTGCCCCTGATGAATCAGCCTTCCGGCGTATGTCCACAGGAACATACCTGTAAACAGGCACAGCCAACGGACAAATAAAAATTTGGAGTTGGTTTTCTGATGCAGTGTACCCGGATAGACGCCTGCACGCTCTCTGGAATAAATTGCATACGCCGGATTGTTTCTCTCCATACGGTTCCGTATCAGGTAAACCGCCATAATCCCAATGACCGCCAAGGCAAAAATGACCGCTAAAGGCAGGTGCGCTTTCCAAAAATGTACCGAGAAATACGGATAATCCTCCAATGCGTAGTGCATACGGTACACATTTTCTCCGTCCGGGGGATAGACGGCAGTAAATCCCTCCCGTATATCCCTGTTTGTAAGTCCCTGAATCCACCCATGTTCATCTGTCCGGCATCTTTTCTGTTCCCCGTTATAGGAGGTCACAAGAACTTCCGCATCCTTTAAAATCTCATTTCCGTAATAAACCATGATATATTTGCGTTCTGCAAATACCAGCTCAAACGGAATTTCCTCTGTCAGAAACCGCTGCGGTGCAGGATTGAAAGCATTCAACCCGAAATCCGCCCGTGCATAGTCGTAAACTTTTTCAGCCTTGCCGTCCCCGTCTATATCCAGCTCTGCCGCAGGGAGCGCGGCAATAAAATGTCCCAGCGAATCCTGTCTGATCGGATCTTCCTTTCCTCTGGTGACAGAAACCTCTCCTGTCTGCGTCAGTGCATAGACTGTCAGGCGGTCTTCCTGTATTTCTTCGTTTACCCCGTAATAAACTGCCTTTCCCCCATCCCCATAGGAAAACCATACAGCAGTATCTGCGGACAACGGCTTTTCTTCCTGCGTTTTTGCATAATGATAATCCGAAACGTTCATATGAAAATCATACAGGACGAAATCCTTTGCAAAGAAAGGCGACACAATCAGAAACGCACAGACAGCACATACAACCGCTGTCCCTATTTTCCTCCCTTTCATACTGCCACCGTTTCCTTTCCGAATCTTCCGTATCTGCGCTGGTTCAAGACTTCCGAAAATGCTTCCAGCCGGATACGAAGCTGTTCTATATCCTGATAGTTGTAATCTGTTTCCAGGCGGAACACCGGAATATCCAGCTTTTCAAACAGTTCCTCAAAACGCCCTAACTCAAAATCATACTCAATCTGCCCTTTCAGAACATGATAGACAACGCCGTCTATCTCTTTTTCCTTAAGCAGTTTTTCAATACGTTCATACAGCGAATTGTTTTTTACATAGGCCGGAGAAGTATCATTTCTATAAAAAATATCCGCCTCATGCTCTTCCCGCATCTGCTCCAGCCCTGTATAACCCTGCATGGAAAGCGTCGTATAATCCGCCTGCCAGAATAATTCAAGCCCGGCTTCCTCAATCAGAAACGGAACCTTATAATTTGGGAAATAAACCGGAGAACCAAGAAGCAGGACTTTACTCTTTTCACTGGTCTGGCGCTTATGCCCCTTCCGCAGTTTCTCTGTCAGACAGTCCAGCTGAAAACTCCATTCCGAAAGATGATCCGCACAGTAGTAGCTGCCTAAAATGAACATTCTTCCTGTTCCTCCCAGCGTGTCCCGAGATACTTCCATAAAATCCTGTATCTGCCTCTTTGCCGCCAAAACCTGTTCCCGGGATTTCTGCAGAGCTCTTTTTGACAACGGTCTTTTCAGATGCAGTGCAACCGCATCCCGGCACAATGCGTACTGCCGTCTCCACTCCAAAAGTGACTGTGCGTCTTTCACTGGCGGGAAATGCAGGGTATGTACCTTTAATCCTCTCGCTTTCAGGATAAAAGCCAGTTTTCTTGTGCTGTCACTGACCAGAGGTATCAGAATCAATGAGTTGCCTGCAAAACCGGAAAGGATATAACCAAGCCCTGACCTGCTGACAGGATCAGTGTCCCTCGGCAAAATGTCATCCGCCCACATGGAGCTGACCCTGCTTCCGCCCAAAATCCAGTAAGGCATCCTATCCTCCACAAGGACTAATTCCTCCGGAATGTTGGAGCCGATCACAACAATATCTGAATTATTTTTTTCACGGCCTGTAAGATAGTGATTTATAACGCATTCCATAAAAAACTGTACTTCTTTATATGCCGGCATTGTTTTCAAAAGTCTTTTTAACACATCCGCAATTTCTTTTTTACAGTCACTTAAATCAGACATATAAAGCCTCCATTCTTACACAAATAAACAAACCGTTTCACATCCATCTTCCGCTGCTATAATAAGACTTTTTGTTGTTAATATCAAATACATATATAGAATAGGTCTGCATACTTGAAAAGTATGTGCTTTTCTGTTATTGTAAGAAAAAAATGATCAGGGAGGACTGTCGCTTGGATATCCGGGTATTACAATATTTTCTTGCAGTCGCCAGGGAAGAAAGCATAACGAAAGCAGCGGAAACTCTGCGCATGACACAGCCGCCTCTTTCCAGACAATTAAAAGATTTGGAAGAAGAATTAGGGAAGCAGCTGCTCATTCGCGGAAGTAAAAAAGTCACGCTGACCGAGGACGGAATGCTGCTTCGCAAACGTGCGGAAGAATTGGTTGATTTAATGGAAAAGACAAAGGCAGAATTGGCATCTTCCAGTGAGAATATCAATGGAGACATTTATATTGGCTGCGGGGAAACCGAAAGCATCTCTTTTCTGGCACAGGCAGCCCAGGATTTACAGAAAAAGCACCCCCTCATCCATTATCATATTTACAGCGGCGATGCGGAACGTGTTATGGAAAAACTGGATAAGGGTTTGATCGACTTCGGGCTGTTAGTAGGAGAAGCGGACATTGACAAATATGATTACATTAAACTTTCACAAAAGGACCTATGGGGCGTATTGATGCGCAGAGACAGTCCATTGGCAGAAAAGGAATCGGTCTGTGCAGAAGATTTGTGGGATAAGCCCCTGATCGTATCCCACCAAACCTCCATCAATACAGAAATGTTTCACTGGCTAAAGACTGATATTTCAAAACTCAATATCGTTGCAACTTACGATCTGATTTATAACGCTGCACAGTTTGTCAAAAAGGGCTTCGGATATGTGATTGCATTGGACAAACTGATTAACACGACAGGGGACAGCAATTTATGTTTCAGACCACTTTCTCCTACATTAGAGGCGGAACTTTTCCTTGTCTGGAAAAAATATCAGATTTTTTCAAGAGCCTCCAGTGTATTTCTTCAGCAATTAAAAAATCAGGCATAGGAGCAATCTGGGTTTCTGACAGAAGAATTTCTCAAAAGTATCTATTAGATTTCCCTTAAACTACCCGCACATTGTTCCACGCTAAAAGAACTGGAGGCAGACCAGCTGATCCACCGGGAAGAATACCTCCAGATTCCTCCCAAAGTGGAATACAGCCTCACAGAACGCGGGAAGTCATTGATCCCTATATTAGGCGGGATGTGTGAGCCGGGTGACAAAAACAGATTATAGCATACTTACCCAGACGGCGGAATGCCCTGCCAAAACGCCTTTTCCTTCTACTTTTCCGGCGTCGGGATACTGATATTTTTCGATCTCATACTTTTTCGGAAGCGTATAAGGGGTAGAACGGTGATTTACAATTATCATGCCGTTCTCAAATACACCCGTCTCAATGCCCCTCTCGCAGATGCCACTCTCCGGTTTTATATAACGTCCCAGGATATCCTGTATCAGCGTTGTTTTGGACTGAATCATCGGATACATTTCCCTGTTCCCCTGCCTGTAGGGTACATGCGGAATATTTTTCGCCGCATAGGACGCTCCGATCTGCACACCAAAAGCATATACCGCTCCCCGAAACGCTTCTTCCGCTGTGCCTTCTGCCATTTCAGCAAGCACCTCTCCTGTATACTCCGCCACACAACAGCCCGCCTCATCGAGGTAATCCGCAATGGAATTTCCCCCATCATATCTGCAGAATGCCTCCCCCTGAGGAATGATCACCTTGCCATACCGATAAGGCGTCTTTTCACATTCTTCTCCATAAATGCCAAAACAGGATTGGACAAGCGCATCTTTTGGCCCGTGCAGCAGCACGCCGCCCTCTCTGACCCATTCTCTAATCTGAGTCTCCGATCTCTGATGTGGCACCGCCGCATAACAGTCATTTGCAGGAACGATTAGGACCTTATAGTCAGCCAACGCGCCCTGCTCTATCTGATGGGTACTGATCACATCCACCTGATAGCCCAGATCACAGCATATTTTGTACCACCCAAGCAGATCAAGCCGCCGTATTTTATTATTTCCCACCTCAAAAGGCTCCAAATGTGCCATCTCCGAAGGGAAAAGCACCGCAATCTCTTTTTTCCGCCTCCCTTTTCGAAGCGGGATGATCTCCGCGCACCACTGATTTGCCAGACGCAGGGAATCCATGAAGGACTGGTCCATCCGATTCAGTACGCCTCCGTCATCCAGCCCGTTCATGCCATAACTGGTATACCCGTCCATTCCGCAGGCCGTCATCGTACCGATGATTTCCGCAGGCGTCAGAAACGCATAAAGGTCATTGTAAATAAACCTTCCCCAGTAAATACCTCCTATCATGGATCTTCCTTCATTCATCACCCGCATCATACTGTGCTGGCAGGAAACCACATAGGCGTCCGGGCAGCCATCCGGCGTTGTGGGAACCGTAATAAAATGACAGGCGTCCACGTAAGGCGCCAGCGCATAGACGTCAATCCCCCGCACCGCCGTATCCCACAGGTCGCTGAACTCATTGTCAAGGTCTGCCTGTCTGCGGCCATAAATGTTCAGAAAATATCCCCACTGAGACATATCCGGGCAGAGAAATAATTCCGGCGTCTTCTCCTTTAATATTTCCTGCATTTCTTTAAAATACAGCGTAAGCTCCTGTATTCTCCAAAGCATATTGTCCCGCCAGATCATAAACTGCGGCGCACATGTTTTCACATCCTCTTCTGAAAAAAATACATCTTCCCCATATTTTAATGTATACCAGTAATCCGCCGGTTGAAGATCACAGAAGCGCTCCGCCGACAATCCATAACACCGGTTCAGTTCGTCAATATTTCCCTCATAAAACCGTTCCAGATAACTGATATACCGTCTTCTGCCTTCCTCATCAAAACTTGGCGCCACAACCGGATCCCACATACTGCACATGGGAATGACTTCTTTCTCCTGACCGTCCACCGTGATCAGGCAGCGCTCGCAGCCTGCCCCATAACGATCCATAATGCGCTCCACATGCTCCTTCATGGATACCCTTGCCTCATCTGACCAGTATTTATACCATCCTCCCGGCATACCGTCCGGACGCACAGTCTCTTCGCCGTAAATTGGCGGACTGAATCGGATATGCGGATACAGGTTGTCGCCGTTTAGATAAAGCAGCAGAAAATTATAGGAAAGACCATGTGCAAGCGCAGATTTCTCCATATATTCCTGCATCCTGACATATTGACTTAACGCCCCTGTCTCATAGCGCTCCCTAAAGTCCTCCGATGCTTTGGTATCAAGCATGACGCTGTTAAATCCCAATTCTTTTATCTGGCTCATAGCCTCGTCAATGAACGCTTCGTCATCGTAAGCCGGGCTGTAGAAATTACCGAATATGACATTGATATACGGCCTTTGATCTGTTCTGCTGATCATAAGTGTCTCCTCCAAAATTAATAAGCTGCCGCAAAATGAAGTTTTTACTTTTTCATTTGCGGTAGCAATTCTTATTCCATATAGTCCATCAGGCGTTGTGCTGTAGTAAATGCCAGTCCCGTGACCGTATCCGCACATCCATAATAGATGGCGATTCGTCCGGTTGCCGCATCTGTCAGCGCCGCACACGGAAATACCACATTAGGCACATCTCCTACGCACTCATATAATTCATGAGGCCCCAGAATATATTTTTTAGTCCTCTTTATGACTTTCCATGGCTTTTCCAAATCCAACAGCGCGCATCCCATCCGATACACAAAACCGTTGCATGTGTTGATCACGCCATGATAAATCAAAAGCCACCCCTCGTCTGTCTCAATCGGAACACTCCCGGCCCCGATCTTCGTACTCTGCCATGCGGATGCGTCGCCTTTCACCGTTCCCATAACATAACGATGGCACCCCCAGTATTTCAAATCAGGACTTTCACTCAGGAAAATATCTCCGAAAGGCGTATGGCCATTGTCACTTGGACGACTCAACATGTAGTAATTGCCCTTGATCTTTCGGGGAAACAGTACCCCGTTTCTGTTAAACGGAAGAAACGCATTTTCCATTTGATAAAAGGTCTTGAAGTCAAAGGTATATCCTACGCCGATCGTGGGATATTCATGATACCCGTTGCACCATGTAAGATAATACCTGTCCTCTATAAAGCAGACCCGCGGATCATACCGGAAATCCCGTTTGGCGACCTCCGGGTGTGCTCCCTGAAACTGAATCGGCTCATCGGAAATATCCCAATGAATTCCATCCTTACTAAATCCCGCAAAAATATCCATACTGATCGACTTGCTGTCGCAGCGGAAGACACCCGCAAAACCATCTCCGAAGGGAACCACCGCGCTGTTAAAAATACTGTTCGAATTTTGGGTTGCAAATCTTTCAATAATGGGATTCGCGTCGTATCGCCATACCGGCAGCTTCTCCCCGCCTTTTGGCTCCTGCCATGGTATATTGGGCAGATTTTCACCTACTATTTTGATCATCCTTATAACCAAGCCTTTCTCTTTCATCTGCTATTTCTTACCTGCCATAAATTCATCGACCTGTCTTTGCGCCTCGTCTATGACATCCTGCCATCCTGCCGCCATCAGCTCTTCTTTCATCTTGGGAATACATACCGCCGGGTCCTGTACGCCGGTCATCACCTCACTGCGGTAACGCAGCCAGATCTCATTGCAGTTGGAAAGCTTATCCGCTATCTGCGTTGTATCAAAGGTGAAACCAAACACCGCAGAATCCACTGCCTGATCATTCAACACCTTGATCTCTTCCCACTGATTGTACTCATCCGTGTCAACCTGCGTCACGGTAAAGAATGTTCCCTGCGTATATCCGGCCAGCTCCCAATCCTGATTGAGTTTGTGCACCTTACCGTCATCCGTATATTCAAAATCCACTCCCTCTTCCCCATAGAAGAACATATCGCGCAGTTTCGTATCCGTATTAACCATATCCAGGAACTGCAGGCATTTTTCCGGGTATTTGCTGTTGGTGGAAATCATGTTCAGGGAACCGCGTACCGTTTCACTCGACAGAATCGTATCGCCTATTTTCTCAACCACCACATCTTTACCCATCTGGGGGCCCCACGCCGTGACAGCCGCAGACTCCCAGCCCTGAGCCACTCTCCACATGTTGTAAACGCGGGCTTCCGTCAATGTGGCCGCATCAGGATTGATGATGCCTTTCTCATACCATTCATGGAATGTCTCAAGTGCGGAGTAGATATCCGGCTCCTCCAGTGTAAAGCACACCCTTGCATCCTTATCGTCATATCTCACGCCAAGAATCTGGGTTCCGCCGCCTATCTGATCATATACGTCAAAAATATAATAAACGCCGTCGTTTTTCACATAAACCGGATAGTCGTTCTTATCGGCTTTCAACATTTCAAACGTTTCTGTCAGGGACTCCACCGTAACGAGGGATGCAAGATCCAAATCATATTCCTCCACCAGTTCCTTATCCCAGACCGCATAATTGGAAATGGCGTTGTCCTTGTAGGTAGGCACGCCGTATATTCTGCCATCCACCGTCACGGCAGTCCAGTATTTTTCCGGCATCATCTCATTTAAGCCTGTCATATTATCCTTGATCAGATCGGTAATGTCACAGTATGCTCCCAGCGCAATATCGGGCACATAGTTTTTACCAGTACCAAAAATAATATCATAAGGCTCGTTTGTGCTGATAATGATATTGCGGCGGTCATCCCAAGAACCCCAGGGAACGACTTCCATCTCTATGTTAACGCCGATCTTTTCACTGGTATAGGCATTGACCTTCTCTATCCAGGAATCATAATTATCCGGCATACCGTTTCCAATTGTAACCCACTTTAAAGTCACAGTGCCGTCAGCGCTCTCGGACTGTCCGCCGGACGACTTATCGCTACCGCCGCAGCCTGCAAGCGTCCCGAGCAAAAGCATGGATGCCATTCCTGCTGCCAATAATCTTTTTATCCTCATTTTCTGCTCCTCCTCTTAACTTAATTCTAAATACTTCTCGCATTATTCTTTTACCGAACCGACTGTCAGACCGGAAATAAAATATTTCTGGAAGAAAGGATAGGTACATGCAATCGGCACAATGATAATAATCGCAATCGCCATTCGTACACTCTCTGTCGGCATGGACAACTTATACTGCTGTAAGGATAATCCGCCATACGGATTATTCGCCAGATATTCAATATTTGCACGTATGTTGTTTAACATCGACTGTAACGTCTGCAGGTTCTTATCGTCGATATACAAAGATGCCTGAAACCAGTCATTCCAATAACCGAAAGCTGCAAACATACCAATCGTCGCCATTACCGGCTTGGAGATGGGCAGTACAATCTGTGCCCATATACGGAACTGTCCGGCGCCGTCAATCTTGGCGGATTCCACAATAGAATCCGGTATTGTTGTCCGAAAAAATGTCCGGCAGATCGTGACGCTGAAAGATGAACATGCCAGCGGCAGGATCAGTGCCCATATGGTGTTGCGAAGTCCCAGAATGTTATTGACCACAACATAGCTGGACAACATTCCGCCGTTAAACACCATCGGTATGAAAATAAGCCATGTATATAACTTTTTCAGCTTAAAACTGCTCCTGGAAACCACGTACCCCATGGAGGTCGTCAGTGCAATCGTGATGATCGTACCCAGAACAGTGATAAATACGGACATAAATGCCGCATGGAGAATCATGCCCCTCTCATTCCACAAAAACTGGTATGCCGTCGATGAAAATTCCTGCGGTATAAACTGATATCCATTCATCCGGAGCGCCTCCTCGCTGGTTATGGATATGGAAAATACAAATACCAGCGGAAGGATACACGTCAGACCCAATATCAGAAACAGAATATTGATCAGGACATTTGTTGACGGCTTAATCTGGTTCATTGTTGACGAACTTTCTGCCTCTTTTACCCTCTTCTTCACTCTGCACACCCCCCTTTATATAATTCTGTTTTCATTGTCAATCTTGCTGACAATCCAGTTGGCCAGCAAAATCGTCGCACAGCTGCAGATTGCCTGGAAGAAGGACGCCGCCGCTGTCTGCCCGATGGGCGATGAAGATTTTAACGCCTGATATATATAGGTGTCAAAAGTTGATACCGTCGTGTACAGGGATGCCGGAATCCCTCCCGTCGTCTGGTAGAACAGACCAAAGTCGGAATTAAAAATCTTACCGCAGTCCAGAATCAGCATCATAATAAACACAGGCTTTATCGAAGGAAGGGTTATGTATCTTTCCTGCTGCAGCTTTGTAGCGCCGTCCATAACCGCCGCCTCATAAAGTGTCCTGTCCACGCCCGTGATACTTGCCAGATAAATTACCATACCGTATCCCATACCCTTCCAGGTATTTAAAAAGATCAGAATAAACGGCCAGTATCTGCTCTCCTGATACCACATCACCGGATTCCCGCCAAGCGCCGTAATAATACCGTTCAGATAACCCCTCTCCGGCGTCAGCAGTGCATACACAAAATAACTGACAACTACCCACGACATGAAATAAGGCAGAAACATCATTGTCTGGTACACTCTCGATCCGCCCTTGTTCCTCATGTTGCTGAGAAGCAGCGCGCCGCCCACTGCAACAGAAGCGCTGATGATAATAAAGGCAATGTTATAAAGGATCGTGTTTTTCAGCAGCATG
Organism: uncultured Lachnospiraceae bacterium; assembly: GCA_947037115.1. Lineage (GTDB taxonomy): Bacteria > Bacillota > Clostridia > Lachnospirales > Lachnospiraceae > UBA3282. Next base: position 20,888 of record CAMQTN010000027.1, on the reverse strand, counting down.
GCAAATGAGTTGGAGACGAAGAAATATTTAAAATTGCTGAATCCCGCCCATTCACTGTGTAACAGATTGTAAATAAAACTGTGTCCACCGGGTGACAGTTTATAAACCTTAAAGGCAATAATGATACCAAACATAGGCAGATACGAAAAAATCAGATACCAAAAAAGCGTAGGCGCTGACAGCATAAACAGTTCCGTATCGTCCCTGCTCCACCGCTTCCTCGGAGGTTTCATCTGGTTTCCTCCGTTACGATTTTTCCTGATACTCATTCATGCTCTTCCTCCTTTTTTATATTTATTAATTGCAATTAACATTCAAAAATTATTGCGCGGCCTTCCATGCATCGACCTGTCTCTGCATCTCGTCGATCACATCCTGTATACCTGCCGCCTCCAGTTTTTTATTAAGTTCCGGCAAATACTTATCGGGGTCCACGCTTCCCGTATACAGTGATCTGCCATACTCATCCAGAATATTTCTAAATGCCGCCACCTGACTGCTGACCGGCTCCAAGTCAAAATCAAATCCAAAGGAAGGCGCCTCTATGGATCTGTCATTAAATTCCTTAAATACAATCCATTTATCCAGAGGTTCATTTTCCAGTACATAGGTATGGAACAAACCTCCCTGCACCCAGTACGGCACAGAATAGTCCTTCGCAAAATCGTCGTTCAATTTTATTTTAAATTCGTAGGCGTATGCACTATCCTGTACTGCTTCCGCCTCGCCCGCATCCGCTTCGACTTTGTCCCAATGTACCCCTTCTATCCCATAATTCAACAGGTTTCTCAGATACTCGTCCGTATTGATCAGGTTTAATAACTCCATAGCCTTCCCGGGATGTTTTGAATTTTTATTGATGGCCGTTATCGCACCTCTGGCCGAGGCATTTGTGATCTTTACATCCATGATCTGCGAAACTACCACCTCATAGCCAAGATCCTTGCTCCAAGTCAGTTCCGCATAAGGCTGTCCGTCGCCTTTTGTCACAAACCGCTTAACCGTCCTGTCGTCCGAAGCAACTGCCGCATCTTTGTTGATATAACCCGCCAGATAGTATCTGCGCATTGTTTTCAGGGAAGACTTCATCGTTTCCGTATCGAAAATATTCTTCACAATAAGTTCGTCGTCTTCATATTCGATCCCCACCGGGTCCTGTATTTTATCCATATAGGTGGGCGCCGTGTAATCCTTTGTCAGGTACATGGGAACCACATCCGGCTCCTGTTTACTGATCAGTTCCAGCCACGGTTCCAGATCTTCCAATGTATGAATATCCTCATAGGGAATCTCATATTTATCCACATATTCCTTCGTAAAAACCCACATGGGACAGTTTCCGATTTCCTTTTCACTGGGAACGCCGTAGATTTTTCCGCCTACCTTCGCCGCTTCCCAAAACCGTCCGTCTATCTCTTCGTACATCTGCTTTCCCTGATTTTGCAAGAGACTGTCCAGCTCCAGATACGCGCCTTTTTGTACGTTCTGAAGATAATCGTTCGTCCACGAACTGGTAAAGCACATATCCCACGTATCATCGGTATTGATAACCACCTGCATCTTCTGGCTGTAATCCGCCCATCCCACTTTTACGATGTTTAGTTTTACACCGATCTTTTCCTGAATATATTCATTAACCGCATCCTGAACCATCTGGTCATCTTTCTGAGAGTCCCCCACCTGATACCATGTCAGTTCAACCGGTTCTCCTTCCACTTCACTCGTTTCCGTTCCGCAGCCGGCCAGCAGAAAACATACAAGGGAGCCCAATCCCAGAATCAGCCTGCTGTTTCTGCCGTTCGTCTTTGATTTCCGTCCCGTTCTTTTTCCTGTCTTTACACTTTGGCTGCTATTTCCTTGCTTCAACATGCGTTCTCTCTCCTTGCTAAAATCATACCGTTAACCAGTTCCAAATCCTAGTCGAAAATTTTCAGTTTTGTTGTACAAATTCTAGTATAGCCCTGTCTGATTTCTGTCCAAAATGAAACCGCCCCAAAAGCGCGCCGGCTTTCAGGGCAGATTGTCGTAAAAAATTCTGTTTTTAAAATGTCACAAACCCTCAATATTTTTTAATGGTTCTTAAAGACGCCGGAGACACTCCATAGCACTGCTTAAATTTCCTGTAAAAATAGCTGGTATCCGGGTAGCCTACCTCTCTGGCAATATCATTGATCTTCATATTGGTGTTCAATATCAGATCCTTCGCTATTTTATTCTTTGTGTTACTCAGATATTGCGTAAAGGAACAGCCGACTTCTTTCTGGAAAATTTGTCCCAGATAAGAAGCATTCATATGATATTTATAGGACAGTGTCTTCAAATTCATGTCCTCTTTATAATTTTGACGCACTTCCTCCATGATCTGTTTCACTACCGGCGTGTACTGGGAATCCTCCATATGCAGATAGGTAATAATTTCTACGATCTCCGAGATAAAAATGGTTTTTAACCCGAAGATATCATCCGCCTGATAGATCTCCTCCATCATCTCGGATAAGTCCTGAAAATTTTTTGACTGTCCCAGTTTATATTCCGTCTTAATATCCTGCAGCAGAACGGCCATTTTCAAAGCCAGTTGATAAAGTACATCTACATTGACCTCAGAGCGTATATTATTGATAAACAGATCCTCTATGTATTGCAGGACGCCATCCTGATCCTTTTTCAGAATCATTTTTCTTAAGAGCGTCTCGTCAATCACCACATCCTGCGTTTTTCTTTCCTGTATACAGCCTTCCGTAATACAGCTTCCATATCCTTCCAGTATCCTGTACTTCTGCATTTTTGAAGACATTTTATAACATTTCGGCAAATCCTCATAGTTTGTAATCGGAGAAGCAACCGTCACAAAGGTCAGAATACCGTGCATACTCTCCAGATCGTTCTGAAGTCTCCCAAAGATTTCCAATATCTCTTTGTCTTCGCTCTCCTTCTCTATATACAAAAGCAGAAACAGCGTATCGGGCGATAAATAGATGGTTCTCATCCTGTGCGGATTCATCTGGATTTCCGACAAAACCACCTGAATTCCCTCCTGAACGCTGCCGGTATCGATCTTCATAATTGCCGCATACAGCTTTTCACCCGTATCAATCTCCGGGAGCATCTGATAAAGCTCTTTTGCCGCATCGTCATTCATCTTTCCCTGCAAAAGTTTGTGCCATCCGATTTTATCTTCCGAATCTTCCAATTTCTTTTTATCAAGTTCATCAAGCTGTCCGGCCGCATTCAAAAGCGCCTGTTTAAGCTGCTCCTCGTTGATCGGCTTTAGAATATATTCCTCCACATCCAGCTTCAGAGCCGTCCTCGCATACTCAAACTCTTCATATCCCGACAAAATAATACATCTGGTATCAGGGCTGATCTTCCTGATCTCTTCTATCAACTCTAAGCCGTTCATCTGCGGCATTTCCACATCCGTCACGATAATATCCACAGGATGCTCCTGAAACTGTTCCAGCGCCTCTTTCCCATTATGCGCCATGGAAACAACAGACATGGATATTTCTTCCCAGTCGATTATGTATCGGATTCCTTGCAGAATCAGTTCTTCATCTTCCACCAGCATCACTGTTCTCATACCCTTCTCCTTCTCTGATCCTGATTTTAAGGATAACAAGCAGCCCCTTTGGTCCGGCCGCCCTCAAAGATATACCGCATTCTTCTCCGCAGGCTGCCTTAATCCTTCTGTTTACATTATGAATGCCGATACTTTCATTTGTCTTTTGTGTCCTGATCGCTTCCCTTAACTCTTTATTCTTTTGGGTCAGTTCTTCTTCCTTCATTCCCCGCCCATTATCTTCTACATAAAGATACAGCGTATCCCCTTTGCATTCCGCCCAAATATGAATCAGATTGTCCTGTCTGTCCCGCTCTATCCCGTGTACAAAATAATTTTCGATGATGGGCTGCAGCACAAACTTGATAACAGGCATCGGAAGCAGTTCCACAGGGCACTCCACTTCAGATTTGAAGCATCCCTGATAACGATACTCAAACAGCTCCAGATACTGCTTACAGTAATCCAGCTCCTGTCCAAGCGTGATCACGTCCGCCTCTTTTAACTGGCTCCGAAACAGGACCACCATACTGTACAGCATTTTCCCGACTTCCTTATCGCCGTTAACAATCGCTTTCATCCGTATGGCTTCCAGTGTATTATACAGGAAGTGTGGATTGATCTGGCTTTGCAGCGCCTGCATCTGCGCATTTTTGCTTTCGATTTCCGCCAGATAGCTCTTTTCAATATACAGCTCCAGCTTTTCACACATCCCGTTAAAATTGTCGGCGATCATATCCAGCTCGTCTTCCTTTTTCCAGATATCCAGACGAACTTTAAAATCTCCGGTGGTCACCTGATTCATGGCTCCCAGAATCGAATCCACCCTTCTGGTAAAACCGTGTACATAGAAATGCACATAAAGTATTCCGATCGTGCTGGTCAGCGCTCCGGCCGCAAGAATCAAAAGAAATCTCGCGGCTGGAAGATGTGCTGCCAGTCTCTCATCCATAAACGTATAAACCTGATATTCTCCGACAGACTCCACACAGGAAAAATATGGTTTCTGTCCGACCGGAAATTCATCACCCTCCAGATCCGATCCCGCAAATATCACTTTACCGGCCTCATTTCTGACTACCATCTGTGCAAGAGGATTTGCACTTTGTATTTCCGCAAGCCTGCTGCCGGCTTCAAATGTAAAAAGCGCACATCCCGCCGGTTTCATCGTATCTGGATTGCGTATTTCTTTCAGGTAGACCAGTTTACCCTCTGCATGAAAGTCATTATTCTGCACCTGCTGGAGCCTTGGCTTTCCATCCCTGCCGGGATAAACCGTCTTCTCCGGGTAACACTCCGTCAGTTTAAACGTATCATAGCTGATCAGCTCTATCTTTTCCAGTTGTTTATTGGCCTCGAATGTTTCATTCACAAACCGGAATATCCCTTTATAGACCAGCTCATTGGAAGCACTGTACCGATCCAGCATATATTCCTGATATGCTTCCGGTTCCAGACGAAAGTATTCCAACAGATCGTTTAACTCCGACGGCGAGCGGTACAGATCCTGATGAATATAATCCGCCGCCTGTCTGATATCTTCCATATATCCCAGCGCCTGCGCATGGATTCTCTCTGTCCCCTCCCGATTCGAATCCAACAGCCTTTTTCGGGCATCTGAAATAAAATAGACCACCAGGACTACTACAATACAAAGAATGATCGCCGTATAAGTACAGAACATTCTAAAATATAACTGTTTCGGCCTTTTTATTTTCATCAGCCATCCATCCTCTTACAGTGCAAATAAAACAGTCTTAATCTCATAGGGATGCAGATCCATGACCACTTTCCCATCTCCGAAATCAGACAGGGGCCTCTCCATCAGATCACTTTCCGCCCATCCTTCATAGGAGAAGGACGGCTTTATCTCTACCCGCTGTCTGGCCCCGGCAAAATCATGGAACCGGATTACCAGATAACGTCCGTCTTCGGATTTTTTGACAGCGTCAATCTCCACCTGATCATTATCCAATGTGAAGAAACTTCCACAGGCATCTTTTTCTCTTCCTTCGTAAACATCTACAGGATTGTTCAACATATAGGCTGACTCTACCACGCCTCCCGCAACAAAGTCCCCCTTATGCGGCAGAAGGGAATAGGTGAACTGATGTCTGCCCAAATCCTGAAGATGATCCGGCTGCAGCCCTGAACGAAGAAGCGAAATACGCATCACATTATCCTTGATGTCATAGCCATACTTGCAGTCATTCATAAGGGCGACTCCATAATTTCTCTCTGACAGATCGGCGAACCGATGTCCCACAGTCTCAAATCTTGCCTGATCCCAGCTTGTATTCCAATGATTCGGACGTCTTACATTACCGTACTGAATATCATATGTCGCATAGGTGCTCCTCACATCCACCGTAAAGGCAGCCTTGATCAGCTGCTGGCGTTCCCGGAAATCCACATCGGTCTTAAAGTCAATCCGTCTGTCCTGACTATAGAATGTCATATCCTGGGAAACGGTTGTGTTCATATATTTCCATTCCATATGAACGGTCAGACATAAAGCCCCGCACTGTGTGACTTCAAAGGCTGTCATATCCGTAATCTCCCGCATCTTCTGCTGATAGAAGATATCGATATCCCACGCGTCATTGTCAAGCGGTTTGTCTTCAAAGACCTGCAGCACATTTCCTCTTTCCCCCTGTGCCAGCACTTCTCTCTCCTCCTGCTTGTCATACAATCTGGTAATCTGTCCATAATCATTCAGACACACAGAATAAAAAGGCGTTTCAATATTTTTGCCGCTCACCGTAAATACACTGTTTTCGGGAAGCTCTTTTCCCTTCGTAAACAGAATCGTGGTATAGCCCATGGGCGGTATGTCTTTGACCTGTACATAATGCATTCCCTTAACTTGCTGGGAGAGGAGCACATTTCCAGAAATATCCGTATAAACCCCCGTGTCATTTCCCGGAATGAGCGCGGTTGCGTCAAGTTTCCATCCCGATGCATTGTAAAGGGTAAAACTGCTTTCCCGGTCTGTCAATGCATTTTCCCTATAAGCAGAGATTACCTCTTCCCCAATCTGCCTGATCGTCTCATAATCTCTTCGGGAGTCCTCATACACTTCATGAATGGAGGAACCGGGAATGATATCATGGAACTGATTAGTCAGGATCATTTTCCATCCGCCGGTCAGTTTTTCCTGCTCCGCCATGTGCAGATCCTTCTGCCTGACGGCGTTCATAACTGTCAGCCATTCCGCCTTCCGATAGAGTAACTCCATCTTGCGGTTCATCCTCTTATTATATCCCTGACTTGTATAGGTGCCTCTATGATATTCCAGATACAGTTCCCCGTCCCAGGTATGGACATACTGTTCCGTATCCTTGATTGTCTTTTTCAATTTTCCAAAATACTCGCCCGCTGTAGAAGTCTTTACATTCGGCAGTCCGGGAATTTTATCAAGCCGGCGCCTTGCTTCCAGAAGATCCCGGTTGACGCCGCCGCCACCGTCCCCATAACCGAAGGATATCAGCATGTCTTTATTTACTTCTTTTTCACTGTATGCGTCCCATACGCCTTTTACCGTTTTCGCAGTCAGCAGGCCATTGTATGTATAGAACCAGGAACCCGGCTCGTTCCACGGTTCCGGCGTGGTGATAAAATGTGTCAGAACCTGCGTCCCGTCCATGCCTTTCCAGTGAAAAGTATCATGGGGCATCCGGTTATACTGATTCCAGCTTATCTTTGTGGTCATGAACATATCAATGCCAGATTTTTTTAAGATCTGCGGCAGCGCCCAGGAATAACCGAACACATCGGGAAGCCACAAGTACTCTACGTCCCTGCCAAACTCTTCTTTGATAAACCGGCTTCCGATTAAAATCTGGCGTGTCAGGGACTCCCCGCTGGTGAGATTGCAGTCCGCTTCGACCCACATGCCGCCGTCCACTTCCCAGCGTCCATCCTGAACCCGTTTCTTAATCTCCTCATAAATCTCTGGAAAGTCTTCCTTGATATACGCATAAATCTGCGGCTGTGTCTGTAGGAAAATATACTCCGGAAACATTTCCATCATGCGCAGAACCGTGGAGAAGGAACGTGACGCTTTCTCGTGCGTATGCTTTAATCTCCAGAGCCATGCCATATCGATATGCGTATGTCCTACACAGTGTACATTGACAGGCGACTGCTTATCCATGCCGTCTATCTTTTCATTCAAAAGATCATCCGCCTGATGCACTGTCTCATAAAAAACTTCGCTTCCCGGATAGGACCAGTCGATACAGTGGCAGGCTTTGTCAAGCGCAATCCTGAGATCATATTTCACAGGATCAGCGTCCTCCAACTGATTTATGGTATCTAAGATCAAAGAACCCATATAGTAAAAATCATCTGTTTTCTCATCCAGACACGCCAGATCCGCCCTGTTAATCCTGTGCTCCTGCTCTTTGGGCACACCGCCGCCCTCTAATCCCGACCAGAGACGGAACGTAAGCCTGAATGAAGTACCGCATAATTCTTCCGGGAAAAAGACTTCCATGTGGTTTGCATCAACGCCCTGATAAGGCTTCTCATTAATATAGCACATCGCCTCAAACCCAGAATTATTTCCTGCCCCGGTCTTACCAAAATCAAAAATACCTACCACGCGGCGCCCTTTCCATTCCGCAGGGATATGCACCTCTTTGTGCATCCAGAGATAACGGTCACGGCCTGACCAGAAGTCTCCCACTTTCATGGTATCCCAATTCTGGAAATGAACCGGAACTTCGGGATTTACAATCCCCTGCTCATCTTCGCAGACTGCAAATTCTTTCATGGGAACAATATTGCGATATCGATAATTTTTCACTTCCTGAATTCTTCTGTCTAATTTTCTGTCTGTGTGGAACATATGCCGACATCCTCCTCGCTCTAAAATTTCATGTTATTTTCCTGCCGTCACGACAGTTTCCTTATTCTGTCAATCATTTTATCGCATATTTTCCAGCACAACAATTTTCCTTTTTCTATGTTTAGTGTACAAATTCTATTCCGTTATTTCTCCAGCCGATACCCCAAATAATCCAAAAACAGCTCCATATACATTGCATTGGCCCAGGAAAACCATTCCCGTGTGTATCTGCTGTCATCGTCACAGAAAAATCCCTCATGCATCATGCCCTTTCCTCCTGTGGTAGACGCCATATTCCTGAGAATGGCCAGTTTTTCCTCCCTGCTTTTGCATGTCAGTCCCTGAACCGCCATCGCTATATGCCAGATATATCCTGACGGCGTGTGGGAGCTTCCTATCCCCGCTGCCTTGCATCCCTTGTAATAATAAGGATTGGCATCGCTTAAAATGAATCTTCTGGTATTTTCAGCCGTCTCCTGATCCGCCGGATATCCCAGATATTCCATTGCCAGAAGGCTTGGGACATTTGCGTCATCCATAAGATGATACATGCCATATCCATCCGTCTCATAGGCATAAACTGTTCCGAATTCCTCCGTATATACTTTTCCTTCCTTTTCAATGGCCCCCCTGATCTGTTCTCTCAAGAGACGCGCCTCTTTTTCCACCCGTTCATCGGAAAAAAGTTCCCTTGCCATTTCCTCCAGATATCCCAGAACCACCACAGCAAACATATTGGAAGGAATCAAATATCCGTATGTACAGGCATCGTCACTGGGACGGAATCCCGACCAGACCAGACCTGTGCCGGACTTCACCAGAGCGCCTTTTCCCTCTCTGGAAAGCGTATCTTTAAAGAAATCATTTTTTCTGTTAAACCTGTATGCGGACCGCTCCTCATGAAACTGTTCTGTCCTCAGTACCGCGAAAATTTTTTTCACACCGTTATGAAAATTCTCATCAAACTGCGACACACACCCCGTATTCTTCCAGAGGAGATATGCCAACTGCACAGGATAGCATAAGGAGTCGATCTCAAACTTCCGCTCCCAGACCCAAGGATTCTGTTCCGGATCATCCTTCTCCCAGCAGGCGCCGTTTGGCTGTTCATTAAAAGCGTTCGCGTACTCGTCAATACACAGATACATAAACTGTCTCCTGACCACTCCGGCGATCATTTCCCGAATCTTAATGTCCTCTTTCGCCCAAAAGATATAAGGGCGCATCTGCGCCGCCGAATCCCTGAGCCACATTGCCGGAATATCTCCCGTAATCACATGGACGGTTCCGTCTTCCATTTCCTGAATGGTTGTATCCAATGTATTGGCATAACAATCTGTAAATATTTTCTCTAAATCCTGACAGCCTTCCTCTTTGGCCTGTTGTTGAATCTGCTTTAAAAAGTTTCCCATTTTGTTTTCTCCAACCTTTCTGTCGTTTTATAATAATGCTTTTTCTTTTACTCTTACACACTCTCACTGTATTTTGTTTGTCATTGATATTTCCTGATACTCTTCCCTTTGCTATGTTGATATTTTTCCCATCGTTTCAAATATAGCTTTTTTACTGCCTCATTACAAGGTGCAAAATTTTCAACTGTAATTAGAATCCCTTTTTCCTTTAAGGCATTATAACAATTTTTAGCAGCAATCATCCTTTCCCCGCATGTCAGATAATGGTTCACCAGAATAGAAGTACAGTTCCACAGCCTATATCCAGCCAGGATACCTTTCTATCAAAGAATGCAACCGAAACCACATCTGCTATCTGGTTATAAACTTCATCATAATATGCTACGGTATTTAAAATATCTTTATCATAATTTTCCGCCGAAAAAGCCGTCTTACCATTACTCACATTTATCCCCCTGCACATCACGCATAAATATCTAAATAATGTTGCAAGCTCTCCGCTAATTTCCCGATATGAACACCATCTACAAAAGAGTGATGTACCTGCACAGAAAATGGCAACAAAATTTTGCCGTCCTTTTCATAATATTTACCCCAATCAAATAATGGTGTTGCATTATCTTTTTTACCTGAATCCGTGTGTGAAATATGAGTAAAACTTACCCACGGAAAAGCAGAAAACTGAAATACATCATTTCCTAATGGAGCAGTAAAATACTCGTCCTGTTCTTTTTCAGTCTGAGCTGCCACTGTCACATATTCTTCCAGCGTATCTTTCATTTCCACATTTACGACTTTGAATAGTTCCGTTTCTTTATTCAGATAAGTAAATGCAGTGTGAATTCTTTTAAACTCGACAGGCTCGCCATCTACAAAACGGTATCGGAATTCTTTTATTTCATTTGCGCACTTTGAAACGGCAAATACAAAGGAAAATGTAAATGAATAGCCTTTCAACCTGATTTTTGACAAAAAGTTTGTGATATCGAGGTCAAAGCTCACACAATACTGCGGTTGTACATAATCTCGGAATATCTGATAATGTAGACTTCGTTCCCATGTAGACAAATCAATTTTCTTCATTTTATCATACCTCCCAAAACTGTTATATCAAGAATCTTAATCTGACTCTGATTATATTCTTATATTTGTATGATGTCAATCAGTTGTATGATGTCTATGGTTAAAAATACAGGTTCTTGTCTCATGCGCAAGAACCCAAACTATCAATCATGCCCTAATTCTTTCATTGCGTGCATGATATGAATCTTCATAGCGTTTTTGACGGCCTCCGCATTACGCTGCTCCAAAAATTCCATAATCATTCTGTGATCATTTATTGTATCACCAATGGCTTTATCACTCTGCAAAGATAAGTATACTCCCTTTGAAATTGCCTGATACAGAATCGGCATAAGTTTATTCATAATTTCCAATATATCCAAAGCGACCAAAATTCTAATTGCCTCTCGCAATGTAGTACGACTTACATTCAATTCTTCTGACAAATCTAATTCATTTGGTAATTTATCGCCAACAGAAAATCTTTTATGTCTGTTTTGATCCTTCGTCTTCCAATTTTTCTATCCATGAAAAAAACTTATCTAACCCTTGATTCTCTTTTCTTGTCTCCAAAAACATTCCCGCCGTATACCACGAATGGGTATTCTTTTTATCCACAACCGAATAAAGTTCACATTTATTGCCGATCTCCTCCGCCTTTTTACAAAAAAGCTCTGCGCAGGAATACTCAATTAATCCGTCATGCCTGCTTTGGATTAACAACATGGGAATATGATTTTTAGTCATCAGAGAACACGGCTCTCCCTTGGTTCTGTCATAATTTTTCTCAAACAGTTGATCTAAAAGAATCCTTACCGTCAACGACTGTTTCCCTGCAAAACTATACGGCCCTCCAACTCCAATAAAGCCAATCACCTTTGACACATCAACATTAAATTCCTTCTGTATTTTCTCACTGTAACAAAGAATCGAAGCCAGATGCGCTCCCGCAGACGGGCCGGAAACAACCACCTTAGAAACATCAATTTTCTTTTCGTTCAGGAAACCTATCGCCGCGTTAAATCCTGAACACACATCTTCTATTTGACATGGATATTTATTCTTGGGAGACAGCCTGTACCCGAGTGAAACAAAACTGTACCCTGCTTTGGTGACACACTGTCCGACAAAATCAAAATACTTTGGTGTACCTGCATTCCATCCACCGCCGTGTATCCATATAATTACTTTGTCACTCACCGGCTTCTCGGGTTCATAATACAGAAAAAACTGATTTTTATCCTTGCCAAATGAGACGCACTGTGGTTTATGGATTTTCTTAACCTGTAATATCTTTTTATATAATCCGAAATAGCTGAGACTTTCTCTTATGGAATCATTCATTATCTTTATCATTCCCTCATTCTTTTATCTGCCAATAACCTTTTCTATCTGATCCTACACGCTCTATAATATCTGTATCCACCAGCTCCTTTATATTTTTTTGAATAGCTCTCTTTGAAATCTTTATTTCGCCAACTTCCAGTAATTCCGGTTCTCATCTGTTCTATCGTCAGGCCTCCGTACAGCATTCCCGGAGATGTTATCTCTACCCTGTCATCATATACTGCAACCTGTACACACGCCCTATCCAAAAAGTTCCTATGTGTTGTGGCATTCACAATTGCCTCTCTTATGGCTTCTGTCGATTTTATGCTTTTCGTTGCCCAAAATACAATATATCAAAATAATCGACCGTGACAAAATTTTTGATCCACTCGCTGCTAACTGCAATTTTACCATACTTCTATGCTTCCGGATAGATTTTTCCAAAATTGGACTGGCAGACAAAAGCCCCCAGATCTTAGTGACTTGGGGGCTCTTCGCTATCTGCTTTTACACAAGTTCTGCTTATATTTTCTGTTTCACTAATTGTCTGTCTCAAATTGCTCCCTCGCCGCCTCAAACAGATTATGAAGGTAAGGATACTCCCATTGATCCGCGCCTACGTTGGGAATCGTGCCATCGCCCCAGCCCATGCCCGGCTCACCGCCATAATCGGTGAAGCTGGCTGCCACATAGCGGACGGTATTCACCAGCACAGTGTTCGGCTCCTGCTTGCGCACGCCGATTACTTCCGCCATATTGTCCTTGCCAAACTTGAAGAAATCCACATATTCTATGGTTTCTTCTCCCGTATCATACTCGAAGGAGTACCCGTACAGGTCGCAGCCATCCTCCATATGACTCTTTTCAAAAGTGAGATTCGACACTCTTCCCGGACAAAGTTCTTCGCTGCACCGTGTCGCCTCCGCCTGAAACGCTTCCCAATCCTCTGGTTCATGAAATGGATTTTTCCCAACGGGATTCGTTATCGGCAGACTGTGAATCTGGTTCTCTTCCTCCCAAGGCACATAAGTCAAATCACCATTCAGAAAATAGTAAGCAAACCCGTCCGGCTGTTCAATCTGGAAACTTCCTTTGGAGCTTAGACCACCCCTGGAAAACGGGTCTTTGCGAATATAAAAAATCTCTGGCACAAATACCGTCTCGCCTACCAGCAGATAATTCGGATCTTCCGGCGCATCTCCAGTCCGCACGATTGTGGGCCACTGGTATCCGATCCCGTAAAAACGTTCGCTGATACGCCAGAGACTGTCTCCTTCCTGCACCTCATATTCCAGCATATTGTCACCCGTAAGTTTGATATAATCCTTTGGATCGGCCCCCTCTGGCAGTTCCTGAACCGGCGCAAAAGAATCTACCCTCTCCCGCTTGGTCTTTTCCTCCTGTTTCTCTTCCGTCAAACCGTTCGCCACCGCCCGCCTGCTGTTTTCCACCTCTTTTTCCGTCTTGCGCTCAAACTGCTCTATCTGTGGATTCCATAGTAAATAAGTGGGCGGCGAATAATATTCCTCCATTGCTTTTTCACCATTCATATGAACCGGTGTGCCAACCCGCATATCTGCGTAACCGTCACCATTTAAGTCAGGATAGGTAATCGTGTCTGGCAGCTCAATGCTCAAAGATACCCTGCGTTCCTGCAATACTTCACCGGTTTCCATATCCGTCACTGTCATGTCATAGGCTTCGTCCATACAAAAGCCGTTCAAGAGATAATAGCGAAGTTCCGTATCCTCTTCCGCCGCGGACATCTCCTTTTCATCCACGAGAGTCTCATCCTCGCTTTCCGTCAGAGAGCTGGCCGCAGAAATAATAATATCTTTTCTGAGATCATCTATAAAATCGGAAAAAGTAATTTCTTCATTCTCATCTTCCACCGCAAGTGAAAAGTGCAGGGAAAGCATCCTGCCATTCTCCGTAATCGGCAGCTCGTAATCTGCCTCTACAAGCAGGCCAAAATACCGCATAATTCCCTCGTCCCCGGCAGATTCCCAATTCTCATCAATCCCGCGCACTTCCAAAAAACTGCGCTTCGGATTCTCCAGCTCGGTCAGTCTCTCCTCATGGTCAATCCAGTACAGGTTTTCCTCATCCAATCCCCAGCCACTCCCAAGAGCGCCGTAGTGCTGGAAAACATCATCGAACACATATTCCAGCGTTTCATTGTCGCCTTCTGACGGCGGGTTCAACAGGGTTAATCCGTATGCCGTCCTGTCCTTCACATAAAGATTGACCTTCGAACTCCGATTGCGCAAACAGGAAAACTCATAACCATCCTCCTCTTCCAGCGTTTCCTGCATATAGTAAAACAGTTTTCCGTTGTCAGCGCTCCACGCTGTCAGCGGGTGCTCTTTCGTATCGAATTTTCTTTTCAGAACATGGTACAGATCGAGGGCATGGTCATTCTCTGTCATGGGGAAGGTATAGTATAGAAAATGAAGCGCATTCCCATCCGTTTCCTGCATGGCCGTCTCATTTAGCGCCGTTTCCATTTCCGCAAGAGAATTGTGAAACCGCCACGTTATATCCGCCTCTCCTGCAAATCGGAAAGCCGACGGCTCATCCCATTCGGTTTCCAACTGTTCCCCTTCATAATTCTTTATCGTAATTTCCGCGCCGGCATAAGGACTTGCGGAAGTATGTTCATACAAATAACTGCTAAGCTCCTGCACTTCACAGCTGTCATGCTCCTTGGGCCATTCTTTCAGTTCTTCTCCAATATCGCCTTCTCCGAGAAGCATTTCCATATCGGAATCATTCCCGATGTCGGAATTTTCCCATCCGTCAGGATTTCCATCCATTCTTCCCGACGGTGCACCGCAGGCTGCAATCGCTAAACCAAGCACGGCTATACCGATGATACGATTTCCCCTTTTTCTGTTCCGTCGTCTTCTTTCATTGACATCTGTCTTCTCATTTCTTTTGGTATTCTGATATAAATCTTTTGCCATCTATAGTCCTTCCATCTGTTTGCGTCCTCACATCCGCAAAATACCTCTCCGCAATCCCATCCAGTTGCCTCCGGATCCCTGAGAACTCCATATTGAGATCCAGCGTATGCACCCCGATCTTGTTTCCGCTCATCTTATAGTCATTGTCCGGATATGTTTCTTCATCCGTCTTCGCATAAAGAAGCATCCCGGAAATTTCATGAGGCTTATCCTTCAGCTCCACCTCTTTGTTTTTAACATAAGTGAAGATTTGATACAGGTTATTGGAATAAATCGTCATCCTGTCATAATGCTGCTGTAGCGTACGAGAATAATACTTTGCATCAATGATCAGCGTCTTCTCTCCCTGCGTCAGCGTGATATCTGTCTGCATAACAGGAAGCATCGTGCCAACCCCATCATCCAATCCCCACGGAATCTGCGACGCGCTTGCATCCAGTTCCTTATGTTCCCGGTTGTAATATTCAAGGATGAACTTCTCATATAATCGATTCATAAGTTCCGGCTTGATAAAAGCCGCTAACTTGTAATCGCCCTTATTCGTTGTAAGAAGCATGCCTTCCAATACCAACTGACAAATACCTATCAGCATCCGGTAAGTATTATTGTTTCTCTGAAAACGTATCGATGACCAATGTATCGCTGTCGGTTCTATCAAATCTACACTGGAAAAAAACAGCATTGCTTTTTTCAGATCGGATTTATGATCCGGGCTTACATTCTTCTGCCGTAAAAGCAACATCACCGTTGTTTTTATAATCTGGTTCAGCAAATTATTCTCCGACAGTTCATCAAATTCACAGGAGATCACCTTCTGCTTTGCCAGTTTATTTTTTACGATACCATTCAAATCTATTTTTCCGCGCAAAACAGCAAGGCTTTCCGTCCGCTCCACATATTCACGGTAAAGCCCCTGCTTCAACTGTCTGCCAACACCCTTTGCAAGAATGGCAGCAAACAGGTTATGAATGTTCTCGAACTCTTCCTTCTCGACATTCTCATAACCACCTTGCGTTAATGGCGTAAAGGCATAAGACAACATATAATATATGTTCTTAATAAGAATCGTCTTATCCTTTATCATTGAAACACTCCCTGAAGGATATTGTCCCAGCGTGTTACTTTATCAGTTTCATCAAACCAATACTCCCTGAGCATAGGAAGAATATCATAATTCACCACCTCATGAAGCCATTCCTCTGTACACACATCTTTTCCACAGAAATAGCTGTGACCGATACAGAATCCGGCTCCAAGGGACTTATCCCTCTTTATTTCATTATTCAGATCCTTTACCTTCAGAATCAACTCATTTAATGTATCGTTGTTAAGATTTTTCTGATACTGGGCAAAACCATCAGAATCAAATCCCGGCTCCATATCAAAGAAGCTGAATCGGCGGCGCAAAGCGTAATCAATCATGGCAAGACTGCGATCAGCCGTGTTCATCATTCCGATGATATAAAGGTTTTCCGGAACTGCAAATGACAGGCCGTTGTACGCCAATGTTATCTTCTTTCCCCGATAATCCTTTTCAATCAGCATCAGCAACTCACCAAAAATCTTACTCAGATTTCCACGGTTGATCTCGTCGATGATGAAGAAATAGTCCTTGCCCGGATGATTTACAGCCTTCTGACAAAAGCGATAAAATACGCCATGCCTCAGTTCAAATCCATCCTCGACAGGCTTATATCCCATCACGAAATCCTCATAAGAATAATTCTGATGGAACTGTACAAATTCTATGCGGTTATCATCCTTTTCCTTCATCATGGCATAGGCCAGCCTGTTTGCCGAGAAGGTTTTGCCCACGCCCGGAGCGCCTTGCAAAATAATATTCTTTTTATTTCTTAAAACGGCAATCAGTTCCTCATACTTCTGCTCTGTCATATAAACTTCACCAAGGAAATCCTCTTTTGAGTAGGAATCGATAGCCGCTTCACTGTGGACCGGATTGTCCTCACGAATCAAATCTATGATAAAATCATATTCGCCCTTGGTCAGCTTAAAAAGACTGCCGTTTGGGTTGACGAAGAACTCCATCTTCTCCAGCTCCGGGTAACTCTTAATCACCTGATAATCAATCGGGGAAGAAAGCCCTTCCAGCTTTTCAAAGAAAACTTTTTCTCCATCCTGTTCTGCACTGACCCTGCCAATAGCTACAATCTGTTTTACCGGATTTGATTCATATCCGATCAGCATATCTCCAGCTTTTGCATCTAAAAAGTTCTGGAATATGCGGCGCTTATTCCCGGCATCATTGTAGAGCGTGTATGACTGTGATTCGCCCACTGCCAAATCAGCAAAACTCCATATTTTCGGATTTGCATTCAGCCACCAATAGCCATGATCTTCTTCTCCGGGTGCCGCTTGGACAAACAGATTCACTCCACTTAAATCAATCTGATCCAATGCTTTTGACAGTTCATCACGAAGCCGCCACACATAGCTTCCTTCTTCGTCCTTGCTGGCATAGCGTCCCATGTACAGAATTGGCCACCATCTGGCGTTATCGTCATCACGCTGCATCACCGGGCATCCAGTCTTTTCTGCAATTTTTTTTGCCAGCGACGATGAACCTGAATTGTAAAAATTCTTGGTCTCGCCATATTTCACCGCAAGCTGCGTGCAGGTTGCTTCACCACCGTAATCCTTAAACCGCTTCATGATTTCAAGGCTTCCGGTTGTAAATACTGTCCTGTCCCTTAATAAGGCGATCCAGTCTTCCTCAGAGAATCCCGGATCATAATCTGTCGGGAACCACTCTGACATCTCAGCAGCAGTTCCTCTCTGTGAATAATATCTGCTGATATAAAAACCCACATCAAATGTCAGTGTCCGCAGCTCCGTATCCGGGTAGCAGGAATCAGTAAGCTGGCTCTTGAAAAGATTTACAAGTTCCGTATCCTGTTTCAGTTCTTCGCAAATCTCATCATACAGCTTATAGAAGTTCCTGATATTATCGGCATACGCCCCCTTCTTAAAACGATAATCGCTTTCCAACTCATCCGCAACTGTTTTTATTTCGCCAAACTTGTAAATATAATACTTGTTCGGATAGCGCAGCCACAAATATGTACTGATCGCATTTTCATACTGATAATGCTGTCCTGCTCCGTTGCCGTATTTCTCCAGCATGATGGAAGAATGTATCTTAAACGCTTCAATACGTTCATACACATCCTTTGTCTCATCAAACAGGGCAAGAAACATTGACCTCACTTCTTCCGGTGCCGTTCTGGCAAATCCTGTAATCATTCGTGCCGGGAAGTTATTCATGGAAGCCAGCAGGTTAAATGTCTTTGCCAGAGAACGATTCAGCATATCCGCAAAATCCTCGGCATTCACATCCCAGTTGTCCTGAAAACACTTTACCGCTTCCCACTTATACTTTTCGTTTCCCCACTGCGTAGCGATGAAATTCTTCTTGTACTGTACCAGCACATCTTTCAAACGAAATTTGTCAAACATGGCCTAACCCTCCTATGTATCTCTCAGACTCTTATATATTTCTTCCGTAAATATTCCAAGCACCTGCTTCTTGATCTCATCATTCGACAAAAGTAATGAGAAAAAATCCTGATTTTGCGACAGGCCTTCAATCAGCGCATCATCAATATCATCAAAGTATGGAAACTCAAAATCTTTAACGGTATTGTTCTTTGAATCTGTCGGCAGCTTCATCACAGACTTCGCGGCCACATCCGGCTTTGTTGTATGCTCTTCCGCCTTCTTCTGCACAAAATTCGTCGCCTTAATCTTTCCATCCAGATTGAAACCTCCGCCTGGATGTCTGATATTGGCTTGTGTGAGCAGATCAAGCCTGTCCACCACAAAGAAAAACTTTGTGCTGGTTTCTGTTTTGCCAGGATTATAACCGCAGTCTTCCATTACATATTTAATTGTATCCTCATGAATATCGATATATGGATACGTCAAATAATACTGTTCCTTATCCTGTGGATCAATAAGCCAATTATTAAAACTCCTTTCCCGGCGAAGACTGTGATTGTTTAGAATTTTCTGTATAAGTCGCTTACTCTCTGCCGCCGTCAAGTCCAGCTCCACCTTAATATGATACTAGGCATTCAGTCTGGACAATTAAACGCACGTCTCCACATGTGTCGGAGCTGCTATGTAAACACAATTTTTCAGCCTCGTCACTTGTATAGGAATACAATTTTGTGTCATTATTTCTTCGCTTTTTTCTTTGCCGTACTATGTATGTTTTTAATACTTTCTAAATACTCCTCTTCAACTGGCGATAAGTTCTGAACCTGATATTTTCTATATTCTTCTGTTGCTTTTTCTATTGCCTGTGTATGACTAATTGTTCCTGCTCCCCGCAATAGATTTTCTCCAGTAGTTTTCAATACATTATCAAGATGCTCTACATAATCAGACATATACATGGGATTATGGCGCATAGCCTGAATTTCTGCAAAATCAAAATATCCCGATACAATATTATTTAAAATCTTCAATTCTTCCTCGTTTAAATAATTCTTTGCGATGCCAATATCCTTCAATGTCGGGAAATCACCTGAAAAATTCTTAAGCCCCATAAATGGTTGTTCTACATTTGCACGTTCATATATTATTTCTGCCGCCGTATGCCCATGCGCTGCATAATGCAGCTTATTTTGAACCATTTTAAAAAATGCGATAGATTCACTGCTTTTAGGATTGTAATCTACACTAGTAGCGTAGAGGTCAAGTACCTGTCGATACATCACTTTTTCAGAAGAGCGAATATCCCGTATGCGGTCCAGTAATTCTTTCCAGTAATTCCCTCCACCCAGATTTTTCAATCGAGCATCATCCATTGTAAACCCTTTTATCATATATTCCTTCAAACACTCAGTCGCCCAACGCCGAAAATTTGTCGCTATTCTGGATTTCACTCTATAACCAAGAGAAATTATCAGATCAAGATTATAATGGATAATATTATAATTCTTGCCATCAGCACCAGTTGTTCGGAATTTCCGAACAACTGAAGCCTCCTCCAATTCTCCCTCTTCAAATATATGTTTAATATGCTCACTGATATTAGATTTGCTGGTCTGGTACAACTCACACAGCTGAGCCTGTGTAAGCCAAACCGTTTCATCCTGAAATTTAACATCTATTTTTGTGCTACCATCTTCTGTTTGGTATATGATGATTTCACTCTGTATATCTTTTTTGTTATCTTCCATATATGATTCCTCCAGTAACTTAAATCCTTTATGTCTTTTTCGCAACACTTAATTCAAGCACTTATCTTTCCATTAATTTTCTGCTTATTTCTCTTACCGTACCCAACTGTCTTTCAAACATAATATCCCATAAGTCCAAACATTTCTCAGCAATTTGTTTATCCGCTTTTTTTTCGGAATTAGCAGTTTCATCATATAAAGAAATAATTAGCTTTGAAATCTCATCCTCTATCCCCCATTGACCTCTTAATTCTTCCATTCGTAAAATATTCTCACATAATTTAATGATAATATCTGCATAATCAACAATAGACAACGCATTTTCTTCCAAATAATGAATAAATGACCACACTATTCTTTTACTTGCCTTTGAACCCATAATTTCCTGCAAAAATTGTTTATCATCTCCCAGCTTAATATATTCTTTGCTGAAAATCCGAATCAAAGGAAACTCCAAATCAATATTACTATTTATATACTTGAGAATAACAGCCTTTGCCAACT